>JBMYYN010000103.1:0-6937 GCA_049609445.1 Bacteroidia bacterium
GTCACTACGGAATATGCCGTGGGTGTATGGATAGGAAACAGTGACGGACAAGGAATATCGGGTATGACTGGGCTGAATCATGCGGCTCCTCTCCTATTTGAGTTATATGGCACACTACCTTCGAGTTCTTGGTTTTATGAACCGTACAATATGTCTAGTCAGATGATATGCACTTCCAGCGGGATGAAAGCACAACCTACTTGTCCAAACTCCAAAGAAGAAGTGCTGCCATCATCATCCGATCGTACTAAACGATGTTCTTATCACAAGTCTATACTCGTGGACAATCACGGGCAGAGAGTCTACAAAGAATGCTCCACTGGACCTACCTACTTTGACACAGCGTTTGTGCTACCTCCGATTATCAGTTATTATTATCAAAAAAAACATCCCGACCATAAAAACTTGCCGGCTTGGAAGCCTGACTGTGCTTCCTCTAACAGTACTATCAACCTTCTTTATCCTATCAACAAAGGAATCATTAGTCTTCCTCGTGGAGAACAAGGAGAAATTACGGGGAAAGCCTTTGTAGTAAATAAAAAAACCGAATTGTTTTGGGATCTTAACGGTGAATATATCGGCAGTACAGTTGGACTACATGAGTTGCTTCTCAAACCTACATCTGGCGAGAACACATTACACTTAACGGACGAAACAGGACACACCATAAAAACTTCATTTACAGTTAAATAGAGGATTATTTTAAAAAAGATGTGACCTTTTTTCATGACTTCGTCTATAAAGTAATGGAAGAATTAAACCTCAAAACCTCTAGCCTAATGGAGAAGGCTATGGAGTATGCCCCGAAACTTGCATTAGCAATCGTCGTATTAGTCATTGGCCTTTGGATAATCAGTAAGCTTACAAACTTGCTAGGTAAAGCAATGAATCGTTCCAAAATGGATAAGGACGTTCAACCTTTCTTAAAATCATTGATTGGTGTATTGCTAAAGGTAATGCTCATTTTCAGCGTAGCTGAAATGGTAGGTTTAAAAACGACATCATTCGTAGCTGTACTGGCTGCTGCAGGATTTGCAGTAGGGATGGCTCTTCAAGGTTCTTTAGGCAACTTCGCTGCAGGAGTGATGGTTCTTATTTTCAAACCATATAAAGTAGGTGACCTTGTAAATGCACAAGATCAACTGGGTCATATCAACGAAATTCAAATATTCAATACCATAATGACCACTTTGGATCACAAGCAAGTCATTATCCCTAATGCTCAAGCCATTAGCGGAACCATCACTAATCTGTCACACCACGACTACATGAGAGTAGACTGCAACATTTACATACCATATGAGCAAGATTTTGCGGAGGCACAACAAATTGCATTGGACGCATTGAAAAGCGTACCAAAAGCAATGACCGAACCTGCTCCATATGTAGAAATAGAAGAATTTGAATCACATAACATCAAATTAGCAGCTCGTACACATTCTACAGATGTGGACTATTGGGATGTGTTTTTTGGAGCGAATAGAGCCCTAAAAGATGCATTTGCTAAAGCTGGTATCAAAATCAACTACGCTGAAGGTGTTCAGAAAGGAAATTACTAACTAGACTAACTGACTGACTAACTACGAAAAAGAGTACCCTAGGGTGCTCTTTTTTTATGATTAAAATCTAAGACTCCGACTCTATAATGAATATGCCATTTTACAAAAAGGAGTAAAATGTCAAGAATCAATTCACGTAAAAATTATATTTTTAAGACTCACAATCAGACACTTACAAATGATCTAAAAATTTATTTTGGAAAATCAATATATCTAACCACTATATTTGCACTACAATTTTGAACAGAACAACAGAACATATCAATGGGTCAGAAATGACTAGATTATAGTTTCAGGTAAACGATATAAATATCAAAAATCCCGAGACGAAAATCTCGGGATTTTTTTTGCTCAAAATTGGTTAAAACAGAGTTTAAAGACATTAAAAAATAGAATAAAATGGAGAATATGATAAAATACAATAGTGGTGCAATTCCACCTTGTGTAACACGAATATTTCAGAAATTTTAGGCCAAAAGACAATTCACATTGAAAGCCTGATTTCTGATAGAAATCGGGCTTTTTTTATGCTCGAAAAATACATAATGATAAACAACAAAAACAACTAGTCCTCTGACATTTACTTGAATGTCTCTGGACATTAAAAAAACAAGTAAATGAACAATGAAGAAATTCAATGGATAAGACAATGTCTGCCCAAACAGATATCTTACCCATACTACAAAGACAAATTTGCTCTTGACCTTTTGGACTTCTGTTTTGCAGAAGACACTAAGGTTCAAGACATTAAAAAGTCAAAATTTGGCGGTCTACTCAACAAGCAAGCTGTAAAAAATGTACTCAGTCGCTGCGGAAATGGTAAACTAAACAAGGATATCCTTCACCACAATTGGGAAGAAAACTCATCCTTCTTTAAACTAACACTAGGTGAATGGGGAGAACTAGCAAAACGTAAGTCGAATAGAGATTTTGATCAGGTAAGTAGGCCTGAAAAAAATCTTGTTCTACAAGTCAACTTTGGTAGTGAACACGACACGATCCTTTTTGATAAAATAGGTAAAGAAAACAGGAACTATTTCATCAATTATTGGCATCCCATTAACAGACGACAAAGCACAATGGGCTGGATCAGGATGGACATCGACTTTCAAGGGAATGAGATTCTCATTGAAGAAGTCCAAAATGACTGGCTCAGAGATGTCATACAGCTAAAGAAAAATCTTGACTGTAACAAAAGCTGCTGTGAAAACCATTGGGTCAAGAAACGCAGAAAGAACTTTGAAGCATACTACCTCTTCGTCAAGCCATATTTCAAAATATGGGATGAAATACTACTCTCCGCAGCTCTCCACTTTACGAAGTGTGAACTAGGTATCACCCAAGTGTGGTATCACACAAACGAGAGTAGCAAGCATTACAAAATGATGAGTGATGATTGTCTGCCACCAAGATCGATTTATAAAAACTTACCTGAGAAATTTGGTTTTAGCAGCACTAAAAACAAACCAAGTCTAATCCAAAACTGCTCGGCTCTAAAGCGACTGAACAGAAAAGGAAAGGACTTACTTTTTTACCATTTAGAATTAAAAAAATGAAACGAAAAAAAATAAGAGGAAATCATATCAAAAAACTTGGGACCACTAACAACACGGTCATCAGTATGTCGATAGATATTCTACGAAAACATTATAAACACAGCTCTTTTGATAAGAAAATGAAAATAATCAAAAGTGTACTCGATGATCCTAGCAAGTTTCTGGAAGATGAAGCACTCGGTAAACTAGCAGAGTATATTATGCCAGAAAACGAACAAGTCATTGATGCTACCAAGCTTCAAAAGGCTAAACCATATCAGGTATTTGGTGATGAGACTATAGGTGAATCTGCAAAGCATCAGATGTACCAAGCCATGAAGCTTCCAGTCACATTGGACGGAGCTTTGATGGCTGATTCACATCACGGATATGGACTACCTATAGGAGGAGTTTTGGCTACCAACAATGCCGTGATTCCCTATGGAGTAGGCGTAGATATCGGTTGCAGAATGTGTTTGAGCATTTACCGTGACGCTCCTACCATCTTACATACTCGAAGAGATGAATTGAAGCATATTCTCAAGACACATACGAAGTTTGGGTTGCGAGAAACACATGCCAAACCCAATGATGCTGCAATACTCCATGACCCTCTCTTCCAAGAGATTCCAATGCTCAAAAGGCTGCAACAAAAAGCAGCCACTCAGCTTGGTTCTTCAGGTGGAGGAAACCACTTCGTAGAGTTTGGGATAGCCACTATACCAGAGGACAGTAAAGATCTAAACCTCAAAAAAGGTGAATATCTAGCTCTTCTCTCCCACTCGGGATCACGAGGACTTGGAGCATATGTAGCTAAACACTACACCAATCTCGCTAAATCTATGAGTCACCTGCCCAAGGGTGTACGCAACCTAGCGTGGTTGGATCTGGACAGTGAAGCAGGTATGGAATACTGGTTGGCGATGAATCTGGCAGGAGACTATGCTTCAGCGTGCCACAGAGACATACACAATCGTATTGCGAAGGTGCTCAAGCTACAGGCTAAAACCGTGGTGGAAAACCACCACAACTTTGCTTGGAAAGAAAAACTCGCTGATGGCACAGAAGCAATAGTCCATCGAAAAGGTGCTACTCCAGCTGGAGAGGGGGTTCTTGGAATCATTCCTGGATCGATGACACACAATGGATACATCGTAAAAGGACTGGGAAATAATGCAAGTATCAACTCGGCTAGCCATGGTGCAGGAAGGCAAATGAGCCGGAGTGCGGCAAAACAGGGAATTGCCAAAGATGCGTTGCGTAAAACCTTGAAGGATCACGGTGTAGAATTGATCGGTGGCGGTGTAGATGAAGCCCCAATGGCGTATAAAAACATCGATGAAGTAATGAGCCAACAGCAAGAATTGGTAGAGGTATTAGGCAGCTTCACTCCAAAAATTGTAAGAATGGCAAAAGAATAAACCTAGTCTAAGACTGAATCAAGGCCTATACAGTACTGAAACAGTCTTAGACTTAATTAAATGAATAAAATGACAAACCTAAATGAAAGACATATAGAGACTCTGTATTACAGAGCAGATGAATTGATCAATGAAAGAAAGCTTGCAGAAGCAAAAGAGGTGCTTCTAGAGCTTTTAGCTGAGGACCCTACATATGCCAAAGCACATAACTTGCTTGGATGGATTTACACGCATCACTTGCACAACCTTGTACAAGCAGATAGACATCTTAAACTTGCTATCGAGTATGGAGAGGGTTATGCAGCTCCTTTTGTAAACTATGCTGTCTTCCTCTATGAGGCTAATAAGTTTAGCGAACTTATAAAGCACGTAGATGATAGTCTGTACGTAATCGGAGTAGACCGAGCATATCTTCTGGCATTCAAAGGGTTAGCACTAGAAAGCAAGAAATTGTACAAGGAAGCTTTAGCTACTTTTGAAGAGGCCAAGGTATTCACATTCAATGTAGAATATCTAAACAAACTCAATACAGACAAAGATCGACTTTATAAAAAAATGGGTCGAATAGCTCGAATTAGAGCTTTGTTTTAACCTAATCCCTTTCAGTTATGGAAGGGATTTTTACAAGAATAGTTACAATCCAAACAACCCGTATAATGCAACAGAAATCACTCCTGGGTCAGGTGTATATGACGTGTTTGTGTACATCTTGTATCCTCCTTCAAGACTCCATCTTCCATTGGGAAAAATCAAATTTATATTGGGGTAGATATAAGCGGAGCTAACATCCTTGCTTGCATATCCTAGATCCAATCCTGCTCTGAGAACTGGAATTTCTACTACCTTTTTATGATAAACTGAGGCTAGCTTCACTTTAGCACCAATAGAAAAATCAGTTTCTTTATCTAAATCACTTTGTACCATGGTTTGAAGCATAAATCTATTTCCATTTAGAAACTTTACCAGCCCCACTTGTAATTTATGTGTGGAGTCCTGCCACTTTGGAGCATAACCAATTCTTACAAAATTGGATGTACATAGTTCTCCATCGCTACAGCACTTTAAACAGCAAAACCACGTATACCAAAACTTTGGGGTAACCATGGTGACATGTTTAAGATCTAAATCCCTAACGGTACTCGAATGATAGTATACTGTGTCTGAAACAAAATGTGATTCGAACTTGGAAGTATCAATTTGTCCAAAGGACGTTGAAGCGAAAAAACAGAAACAAATAATCAGTAAAACCCTAGCTCTCATATAGTATAAACTCAAGATAGAGGTATAAACGTATATCCCTTTCCAAGAATCTACATCTCAACCCTAAAGCCTGTGGACCACAAATGTTCTAATGGCCTACTTTTGTCATTGCCTTGTACATTGAATGAAAAACTAGATACAAACCATAGATCTGCTTTATCATTATGAGTAATGTTCCCTTGATACGTAAACTTTGGCTGAACGTGCCACTTCCCATCAGCAAAAGTCAAGTCCTTACTACTGAAAGATTCAAGATTCCTTGAATTTGTATTGTAAAGGTTTAGGTGATAGCTGCTTCCTATTATCCTATGTACACCTATACCAAACCCTACTCTATGATGATACCCATTGATAGCGTCTTCTATGAGATAATCAGCTTCTAAACTAACCGTTCTATACAAATGGAATCCACTTAGTAAAAGATAGGACGAAGTCATAACGTACCCTTGAGTCGGACTTAACATATCTGAATATGCCAAAGTGTAACCTAACGTATCCTTTCGGTTATAATGATTGTAGCTAAGTCCAAGGTTAAATGAATTTCCTTTGTCCGTCAGAACCGAAACTCCTGACTTCACCGAAAGAGGACTTACGTATTTCAACGGTCTCTCCTTAGATTCATCATCAAGCTTGGTCACATCAATCGTCCTCCACTGACCAACCTTGTGCGGATAATTATAGATACGGGGTAATTCAGAATTGAAATGTTTGTTATAGGTTAAGTCAATGTATAGTTTGGCCTTTTTAGATCCAGCTTGTTCTTCCTTCGCCACTATCTGTCCAAGCATTGTAAATGAACTAATAAGCATAAGAAATGTGATTACCTGTTTCATTTTTAAATCTAAACAATAATAACGTTAGTATGAACAAACTCAATATAAGGCACTAAAAAAGAGTCCCAGAAATTCCTGATATGCATCAAAAAAGTTACACCTCGGTAGATTCAACAATACAAAAATGATGATATTGTCAATCATGAGCAGCCATCATTTTGGAATATATATCACTACTTTTGACAGACCGATATGAAACCAACCATAGTCTCAATTCTGTTCATTACACTCCTTCTTGTAGGAGGGTGCAAAGAAGATGATGTAGACCCTACAGAAGAAACACCTTGCACACTAGAAATTACAGAAGTCAAAGTAGAACAAAAATCAGC
>JBMYYN010000104.1:0-6930 GCA_049609445.1 Bacteroidia bacterium
GCTAGCAACTCGTAGGTGTTTCTATCTAGTTTATATATCATCGAGTCCGAAGCTCCGATATATAGATAGTCCGCAGTTTCCACTAGACACCTTAGACTTTTAGTTGAGACCCTAATTCCAGTCAACATATCACTCGTAACCAATATACCATCTTCACCTCCACTCCTATTTGACTGTGTTATGAAAATTCCTCCATTGTGAACTCGATTTGTAGAAAGGAGCTTCTTAGCTTTCAAATCAACATTCAGCACATCTCCTTTTTGAGTGCCAATCCTAAGACCATTCTCTGCCAATCCTACAGAATAAATTGCATCTTGAGTCTGAAGGACTAAGTTTCCATTTTCTGGATCTGACAGATTCCATTCTACAACATATCCATCTGCACCAGCCGAATACACCTTCTTCCGGTCTTCATCTAGCACAAAGTCATAAATAGCATCTTTATGCCCTCTCATTTGTGCTACCTTTGTGATCCTAATATTTGGTCGAATTGCCACTTCATTCAAAGAAACATATAAAGAACGGAATAGTTGCACTGTGGTTTATAGAAGAATCCAAAAATGACCTTTGGGAACTTTTGCCAAACGCATGGCAAGACTCACTAGATTATAACAAAGTCAGTCGTCATAACCTAGCAGCACGAGTTTTAGCTAATCAGGTTTGTCCGGATTTTGATATCCTTGAAAAAGACGAATATGGGAAACCATATTTTGAAAGTGAGGATCACAAAATTTCTATTACTCATGCAGGGGATTATGCTGGATTTATGTTCACAGAAAAAAGGGATTGTGGCATAGACATGGAGGAAATCACAGAACGTATTCGGCGGATTGCTCCTAAGTTCATCCGAGAAGATGAGCAACAATTTCTAAATCAAGACTTGAAAGGCCTTTACGCTGTCTGGTGTGCCAAAGAAGCCATGTACAAATATTATGGCCTCAAATCTCTCGATTTCAAAAAGCATATGAAATTAGACTATGCAGAAATAGCACAAGAAGGTACACTCAAAGGACACATAGAAAAAGGAGAATACAGCCGAGAATTGGACCTTAACTATTCTTTCATTGACAATTACTTGCTAATACACACTACTTAAAATGGGAAAAATTATTTGGATCACTGGTGCCGGAACTGGTATAGGGAAAGCACTCGCACTAGCATATAATAAAAATGATAATACTATCATATTATCCGGTCGAAAAAGACCCGCATTAGAAGATATCTCCAATCTGCTCCAGAACTCATACGTTCTGCCACTTGACGTGGCAAATGAAGAAGCAATACTTCAAGCTGCACAAACGGTTAAAGAAGAGTTTGGAAAGGTAGATATATTGATCAACAATGCTGGAGTCAGCCAGAGAGAGGTGGCGTCCAAAACTTCTAATGACGTAGGACGAAAACTCATGGAAGTTAACTTCTTTGGTAGTGTTCATCTTACTAAAGCTGTACTTCCTATGATGACAGAAGCAAATACCGGCAGTATAGTAGCTATGAGTAGTGCAGCCGGAAAATTCGGATTCCCTCTTCGCTCATACTATTCTGCTTCAAAGCACGCACTACACGGTTGGTACGAGGCACTTAGTTTAGAGCTTAAAGATACTGACATACATGTCATGGTGGCCTGTCCTGGACGAATCCAAACAGATATTAGTAAAAATGCTCTAACTGGAAATGGTGATGCTCATTCGGAAATGGACCCAGGTCAAGCTAATGGTATCCCTGTTGAAAAATGTGCATCTGCTATACAAAAAGGAATACAAAGAAAGAAACCTGAGATATACATCGGAGGTAGTGAAATACTAATGATTTACTTCAAAAGATATGTCCCTGCACTGTTTAGATTTATTGCTAAAAGAATAAATCCACAGTAGTATTTTACTCCTTGTTCTACTAGCCTATTTACCCTCCTAAATTTCACTTGTACTCTCAAATAGGTTCAAGTATCTTCGCACACCTTGAAAAAACAAATAAGCGGAATACAGCAAATGGGGATTGGAATCCCTAACGTACACGAAGCCTGGACCTGGTATAGAAACAACTTGAGTATGGACGTACCTGTTTTTGAAGAAGCAGCTACGGCCGGTTTGATGCTACCTTACACGGGAGGGCAGCCACACGATAGACATGCTATCCTAGCCTTGAACATGCAAGGTGGCGGTGGATTTGAGATCTGGCAGTACACCAGTAGAACACCACAACCTGCATCATTTGTTCCTAAACTAGGAGATTACGGAATTAATATATGTAAAATGAAGAGTCCAGATGTGGACTTAGCATTTGCCAATTTTGATAAGACATACGTAGTCTCTAAACAAGTAGAAAAAACTCCTAATGGTTTGAAGCACTTCTTTGTGAAAGATCCTTATGGAAACTATTTTCAAATCATAGAGTCGGACAACTGGTTTAGTAAGCGAGGAGATGACACCGGTGGTGTGTACGGTGCCATAATAGGCGTATCAGACATCGAAAAATCCAAAGATTTCTATGCCAACATATTAGGATTTGACACTGTGCTTTGGGAAGGTGAAGATAAATTCAATGACCTACGAAGTTTGAATAGCGGAAAGAGCCGATTTAAAAGAGCTATTCTCACGCATAGTGAGCCTAGAAAAGGAGGTTTTAGTCCGTTGCTAGGACAGTCACAAATTGAACTTGTCCAAAACCTAGACGAAAAAGGACAAAATATTTACGAAAACAGGTATTGGGGAGACCTCGGTTTTATTCACCTTTGTTTTGACATCATAGGCATGGAAGCATTGAAAGAAGAATGCACAGAATACGGTAGACCTTTTACAGTAGACAGCGCTAACTCTTTTGACATGGGTGAAGCTGCTGGACATTTCTCATACATCGAGGATCCTGATGGCACCTTAATAGAATTTGTCGAAACCCACAAAATACCAATTATGAAAAAAATTGGTTGGTATCTCGACCTTAGAAAAAGAGACCCGCTTAAACCGCTTCCAAGATGGATGTTAAAAAGTTTAGGACTTAGTAGAAAAAAGTAAAACATTAAATGAATTTAAAAAAACTCGGATTTCTCATAACTGCAACAGCAATTATTGGAGGAACATATACATTATGGTCTAACACTTCCAATGAGATAGAAGACCAACAACAACCTGGATGGTTCAAACACTACATGGAACTTAAAGGTGATGAAAATGGTGAGATCCCTCAAGGTATGACTCTTCAATGGTATAGAGCAGATAAAGAATCTAGAGTTTTAAATAAGAAAACAGAAAACGATCTAACTAACATTACAGAAATAGGCCCGGACAATGTCGGTGGACGAACTAGAAGTATTGTAATTGATCATTCGAACCCTACTCGACTTATCTGTGCTGGAGTATCAGGAGGAATATGGGTAAGTGAAAACAACGGATCTTCATGGCAGATTGTTGATGATTTTGGGCCTACTCTTTCGGCTACCAGTATCACACAAAGCCCATTTGATAAAGACTTATTCTATTACGGGACAGGAGAACCAATGGGAAATTCTGCCGACTTAGGAGGTCTCGGTTTATTTCGATCTACTGATGGTGCCAAGAGCTTTCAACACTTAGAACATACCGACACAACTCCACTTATCGGAATATGGGACGTAGAGCATTCGCTGACCCTGGACAGTACCATCTATGTGGCTACCACCGCTGGAGGGATATGGAGAAGTACGGATGCTGGCAATTCTTTTTCGAGAATCTATACCACGGGTAGTAGAGTACATGAAATAGAAGTATTAGCAGATGGCCACATCATGGCTGCTATCAATGGATATGGAATTGTCAAGATAAATGAAAACGACCTCAGCGTAACTCGATTGAACGGAGGCGACTGGCCTGCAGGTGGATACTCTCGAATAAGTTTTGACTACTGTAAAAACTACCCTAGCGTAATGTATGCTCAAGTAGCGGGATCCAATCAATCTTCTATTCAGGGATTGTACAAATCCTCAAATGGTGGCACAACTTGGAATCAAATTACTACGCCAACAGTAAATTACACCTATGCGTGGTATTGCTTCAAACTATCTACTGCCCCGTCTGACACTAATTTTGTGATGAGCTTAAGCAGTACGAATCCAAGATACTCCAGAAATGGAGGTAGCTCTTGGTTAAATATGGCAAATTCTCATGCAGACTATCACGAAGTAACTTGGTATGACGACAATTTATTCTTAGTTGGAAATGATGGAGGAGTACATCGAATGAACAAAAGTTTCATGACTGCTTCTACTCCCCTAAACAATGGGCTGAACATAACTCAGTTCTATGCAGGAGGCTACTACCCTACTGGCACCACCATCATTGGAGGAACTCAAGACAATGGAACTAGATTTAGTAACGAAGGAGCTTCTTCATTTGGAAGAATTATGCACTCGGATGGTGCATTTTGTGCAGTAAATCAACAAGACGAGAATATACGTTACGTATCAACGCAAAACATGAATATCTATCGTCAAGAAAACGGTACGAGTATACGAATTAGTACTTATATCCGAAATCTTGTTGGGGGTGATAATGGGGTCTGGTTTATCAACCCTTTCGAAGTCAATATGCTAGATGGGAATCAAATATATGTCCCAACTAGACGTGCAAATTATCGATCATTAGATGCAGGACGTACGTGGACAACGTTCACTACAGATTTACCTGGAGATTCTTACTCTATAGGATTGAGTAACGATGTAAGTCCTGTCGCTTATGTGGGAGGAACTGCTTCAAGAATTTACAGAATAGATAGTGCAATGACTGCTGTTGCAGGTGATGAGATACCGCTGTGGGATGGATCATCTGTTCCAGACCGAGGATTTCTCGGTGGCACAATCGGATGTATTGAAGTAGATCCAAATAATTCAGGAACAATCTATTGTGGATTTACCAATATAGACCCAGATAGTAGAATCTGGAGGATAAGAAACGCGAATACTGCTGACCCAATTTGGGACGATTTAGGTGCTGGCCTTCCTGAAGGTCTACCTGTAAACTGGATTGAAGTTGACCCTCAAATAAGTGACCACATCATTATAGGTACAGATTTCGGAATCTACACAAGTATGAATGCGGGAGCTTCTTGGAACAAGGAAGAAAGATTCCCAAATGCCGCTGTAGATCAAATAAAACTAAGGCATAGCGATAGAAAACTATTTATATATACTCACGGTAGAGGTATATGGACTGCAGATCTAACAGATAATCCAATTGCCTCTAACGAAGCTATCCCAACTAAAAATAGCGTTAATGTATTTCCAAACCCATCAAGTTCTTTTATCCAAATAGAAGGCAATGTGGATGTGGTAAAAATCTATAACAGTCAAGGAATTGAAGTCATCCAATCTACAGATTCTAGAATCAGTACTCAAGAACTTAGTAATGGAACCTACTTTATAGAAATCATTCAAGATGGTCACACAAGCATTGAAAAATTGCTTGTGTCTCACTAAGAGATAGAATCTACATTAGCTCACTAAGTATTGCATCTCGTTGTGCAATAAGCTCTGCTTTTTCATTGTCCTTTATCCCGGCCCACTTTAGTTCTTTCCATAGGTATGGAAATGATTCTACAAATCTGAACCAGCAAATGGCTCCGTAGATACCTAAGAAAGTAAATAACCATGGCCAATATGACGGAACAAATTTATTGATCACGGCTCCAGTAATGCCCACTAAAATTAGTGAAAGTATCATTCCAAATCCAACTTTCATTGAATCTTGAAATACTACATTTCTGAACTTCGCCTTTACAAACTTATCTATACCTATCCATATCAAGTACCAGATAAAATATATCGGCAGACTTACTCCCATCGTTAGTATCGCAATCAGTGCTGACACAAAATCAAAGGATCTATTTCCTACATTAGCATCCAAGATACCGTGCTCAGTAAGGCCAGCTTTATACGACTTAATCTTTTCAGACAATGAGCTCGACATTGTATTCAACTTCCCAATAGAATACTTCCACCTGTCCTTTATTTTGTAGGTCAACGGTTCATAGTTCTCATTGACCAAAATCTCATGTGCAAAGTCCTTCTCGTCCGTGAAATCACCTTTGGTGACTACAACACCAGCTTCCATGCCTTCTTGTACCTTGTTAGTAACCATCTCTACAAACCCTTTCTCATCATTCTTGATCATATCTACATAATCCAACACAGGAATAGGTTCTCCATAAGTGACGTGCACAGTCTGCATAAGCGTACCAAACTTACTGTAGTTCAGTGATGTAGGAACTACATGAAGATTCATTTTATAATCGCTCCTCTTGGCCATATCGGCTGCTATTTGTCCAGTCCCTTTTTTGAGTTTTCGAATAGCCTTTTCTGGGTACGCTCTACCTTCAGTAAAAATCAATATGGAATGGTCTTTTTGAAAATGACCATACAGTTCATCCATAGTTTGGGCATTGCCTTTTCTTGCTACTTCAGCTGATGCGTCTGATGCTCTAAAAATAGGCAACAACCTCATCCCTCTGAAAATATAATTTGTTACTGGTTTCAAGAATGCATCTCCTCTAGCGAGCGTGTATACTTTTCTCTTACTGAAATGTTCGAAAATGACCCCATCCAAAAATGAATTTGGGTGATTACATGCTAGTAATACAGGTACATCTTTTTTGAAATTTTCTATACCGTCAAAGTGTATCTTTCTAACAAAAATGCCCATAGGCAGTCTTAGTGAATTTCTACTAAAGTGAAATATCCAATCGCTCATTATAATATTACCGTTCCTATTTTATCTGTTATTGATTTCCTTATCTCCTGCAGGTTTGCATGTATGTTTTGATATATTTCTACATCCTCTATCTCCTCAGCATCTTTCAGTTTTTCCTGATTCTCAAGCATCAGTATTTCTATGTGGTTGAGCTTGAGATAGTTCAGATTTTCAACTACTTGTCTCTTATAGTTATCTTCATCCGTTTTTACAAACT
>JBMYYN010000105.1:0-6888 GCA_049609445.1 Bacteroidia bacterium
ACAAACCAAAGAGGGTTGCGAAGGCACTGCAGAATTGACCATCAAAGTTGGTCAAAAGACGCATCCATTGTTTATAGTAAATAACGACTCATTTTGCAACCAAGACTTGCTTTTCATTGCCAACACTACCAATCTTGAAGAACCTAAAATAAATTCCATCAATTGGCATGTTTATGATGATGACAATTACTTCAATCAAGATTCCTTATACAAAGAAGCTCCATTCCAAAACTCACATGACTATGATGAGAACTATAGAGACACCTTAAAAAAAGAATCCAACTGGTATAATGTAGCATTGATTACAGAGCACAATGGATGCTTTGACACGACTATTGAAAATCATGCTTTCTTCGTAAAAGACCCGCTAGCCCTTATAGAAGATGAAGAGTTCTTTCCATGTCATTCTGATTATGCCAAATTCTATAATGAAAGTGTAGGTGCTGACAGCATAATATGGCACGTGTACACATCAAAAGCAGGACATTTCAGTTCGGAAGAAGATACTGTACGAATAAGTCGGGCTTCGCATGGCAATTCCACAGTGCATCTTTATGCTTTTAATTTTGAAACCGAATGTGTTGACTTTGAAATGCGAGAAGTCAAATTTTCAGATGACTTCGAGGCTGATTTCTCATTCTCTGGCGACCCTTGCTCTCCTGCCAACATTACCTTCAATGTAGATTTAGACGTAGACACCACATATTATACTTACAGTGCTAACTGGACGATCAATGAGAGTCCTGGTGGATCGGACTTCTCATTGTATAGAAGATTTGACAATCCTGGTTTGCACAATGTATTTTTACGTGTGACACAGGACGAGACCGGCTGCTCAGATACTATTTCCAAAAAAGTTAAAATCACCGGACCTTCCGTAGACGGTAGTGTAGACTTCTCTGCTACTTGTCCCCCATTACCTATTACGCTCACGACCAATTCAGATCCGTCATTGTATGACACCTTATATTGGGAGATAGAGGGTAGACAGATACCTGTTTCGAGTAGTGGTTCTATGGTAGATACATTGTTTATGCCAGGCCAAGACACCGCAAACCACACTATCGTCCGGTTAATTGGAATAGACTCTAATGGATGTACAGGAGTTCAATCCTTTCCTGTGAAAGTCGAAGGACCTGCAACTGCATATATCAAAACCCGAAGAATAGGACGATGCACAGGCCAAGATTTTATCTTTAATGGGGAAGTGCCTGGATTTGACGTAGATGACTTCACCTACTTTTGGGATTTTGGCAACGACAGTACCTCTACAAGTCGGATATCAAGCATGACTTACAAAACGGTAGGGGTTTATAACGTAAAGCTTACAATCACGGAAAAAAACGGATGTAAGTCAACATTTACTGAAACAATAGACATCAATAAAGAACGTATTAATGCTGAATTTAATGCGGATAGCATAGCTACAGATTGCCCTCCATTGTTCGTTCAGTTTAAGAACTATAGTACATCTCCAAATAGAAGAATTAACAAATTTTTCTGGGACTTCGGAGATGGAACTACCTCCATAGAAGAAAACCCAAGCAAACTATATCTCAAAGCCGGAAAATATACCGTTAAACTCAATGTCATAGACGAGTGGGGTTGTGAGGATTCCGTAATCTATACCGACTTTGTGATCGTCAACGGTCCTGAAGGAGAATATGATTTTGACAAGAAACTTGGATGTGTGCCGCTAACAGTAAATTTCACCAGTACCACAAAAAGAGCTAACTATTTCGAATGGGATATGGGTGATGGAAATGTGATTAAAAATGTAGCTGACTACACACATGTATACGATATTCCTGGCCGATTTATTCCACTGCTCATTCTTAGTGACACATTTGGGTGTAGTTATACCCTCCCTCCTATTGACACTATATACGTAGACCCATACCCAGAGCCTGATTTTTCTAATAATATCACTTGTGTGGACAATCCAGTTTCATTTCTTGGTATTAATAAAAATGGGCTAATCCCTAAAGAGTTTATGTGGGAAATGTACCATTCTAATGGTATAGACACTTTATATGGAATGAGGACGACATATACATTCAAAGGACAAATAAGTCCACGGGTCAAGCTCACTATTACATCTGAAAATGGGTGCAGTAACTCCATCACGAAGAACATTAAGCTATACAGTCTAGAAAATAAATTCACTTCTGCGAATCCTAATAATTGTGTTGGTACAACGATTACACTTAAGGATTTAACTACTTCTGATACGACTATCACATTTACAAAGTGGATAGTTGATGGCATTGAGTACCATGAGCCTAATCCACAATTTTTGGCTTCTAAAATAGGTCAAGTCGATATCACACTAATACATCAAAATATTCTTGGATGTAGAGATACTCTGAATGATTTTAATGTCGTGATTGGTGATAGCATTAAGCCACTGGATCTTGATATGCTCAGAGTTACTGTCAACGACAACCAAACAGTACAACTGGACTATAAAGAAAGTAACTTGGTAGACTTTAAATCTTACGTTTTATATAAAGAGATTAACAGTCTATTCCAAAAAATAGGTGAGGTTACAGATAGGAAACAGACTTCTTTTTTCTCTTCTGGTAATAACACTTTAGACCAAAGCTATTGTTTTAAAGTAGAAGTAAGGAATGCTTGTGGTCTGCTTTCTGATACGCTTACACACTTAGAACATTGTACAATTGAAACAGATGCCACTGGAGGTCAAAACCATAATTTAGTAAGTTGGAGTCCATACATTGGATGGGACTCTGTAGAGTGGTACAACATCTACAGAAAAATAGCTAATACTGGGGCTGCAATGGATCATATTGGAACAGTTCCAGGTGATAGCTTGAAATACATTGATAGCCTACTCTATTGTAACACCAAGTATGCCTATAAGATTGAGGGTACCGAAGAATCTGGCAACCAGCAAGTCTCTTTCAGCGATACTGCTGAAGCAATGCCTCAATGGTCTTACAAGCCACCACCAAACAAACTTGTAAGAGCTACTGTAGAAGACGATATCGAAATATTGATAGAATGGGACTCTGTGAGGAATTCACTCATACCCATATCTAACTATGTACTTGAGAAGTCTATGAATGGACATGACTACTTCAAACTTGTGCAGACTGATAATGAAACCTTCTCCTATCTGGACAAAGAAGTAAAAGTGGATGACTACTCCTACTTCTATAGAACGTATGCAATAGATGAGTGTGATGACACTACAGATTTTTGGAACTTTGGTAAAACCATTTTACTAGATGCTACGGTTGCTGATGATCAAAGACCTAAACTAGATTGGAGCCATTACGAAGGATGGACTGAAGACATTACGTATTACTCTGTTGAGATTAAAAATCCGGACAATAGCTTTACTGAAATTTCAACTTTCTATGACAAGGATACTAGTCTTATCGATATGGTAACTGACTTAAATCAACGCCCGGACTATTGTTACAGGATAGTAGCCTACAAAGACCTGGTTCCGGGTGAATCTCAAGTATTCAGTAGGTCCAACGAAGACTGCTCTCCTGTTCGATCAAAGATTTACTATCCAAATGCTTTTACCCCAAACAATGATAACCTGAATGACTTCTATGTCACACCAAGTCAGTACATCAAGGAATACAAAATAATGATCTTCACAAGATGGGGGGAGAAGGTTTTTGAAAGCTACGACTTAAACGAACATTGGGACGGTACGTATCAAGGAGAAGAAGCCCAAATGGACGCGTTTGCAGTTGTAGTGATTTCTACAGGAGTAGATGGGATACGAAGAGTCCACAAAGGGACAATCACATTAGTTAGATAAGGCTTTTCTTCGTTTGATTTCTTTAATAATAAGAGCAAGTTCTCTTCCTGCCTGACCTTTTACGCTACTGTTTTCCTGAGCTCTTCTACTCAAATATGGCAGTACTTCTTTTACAGGTCCATACGGCAAGTACTTTGCTACATTAAATCCTTCTTTAGCTAGATTAAAACTGATATGGTCACTCATCCCATACAGTTGAGCAAACCAAAAACGGTCATCTGAAATGGATATTTCTTCGTTTTGAAGCAACTCAGCCAAAAGATACGAGCTATTTTCATTGTGTGTACCTGCTACAATACTCACTACTTCTCTGTGCTTAAAACAAATCTTTAAGGCTTCATCATAGTCTCTGTCCGTCTCTACTTTAGAATCTTGAATAGGATCAGAATACCCCAATTCTTCAGCACGTTCTCGTTCCTTTTCCATATAAGCTCCTCGAACCAACTTCAATCCTAACTTATACCCTTTTTGCGTAGCTCGTTCTATTTGAGTCTCTATTTCTGGTAATCTGTCCTTGCGATACATTTGAATGGTGTTATATACAATGCAGTTTTCCTGATTGTATTTCTCCATACACTCATACACCAAATCATCTATAGCTTTTTGAATCCAAGTTTCTTCTGCATCGATTAGCAGCTTTACGTTCTGGTCATATGCTAATTGGCAAAGAGCATGTACTCTAGCTTCAAACTCCTTGTATTTCAAGAGTTCTTGACCGGTAAGTTCTCCTCCTTTAGATACTTTTTCTAATGAAGCAAAAGCTCCAACACCTGTACATTTGAATACTGCAAATGGATATTCGGGTCTAGTCGCAGCCTCATTAATGACCTTTTTCAATTCGTCAAACGAATGTTGAAAATCTTCTTCATTCCCTTCTCCTTCTACCGAGTAATCAAGGATTGCCCCTATTCCATTTTCATATAGCTCTAAGGCTGAAGGACTACTCTCTGCAATCGTTTCTCCTCCACAAAACTGATGAAAAATAGTCTTCTTAATCATTCCTTTAATTGGAAGACCTAAACTCAAAGCAGCATTGGTCCATGCCGGCCCATACTCTACTAAAATGGGGTACGAAAATGTCTGGAAAAGTCTATATGCTTTTTTTAGATCTAGCTTAGACTTGTGAGCAAAAGCTCTTTCTGTATCATCAAAAGATAGACTCATATTGTAGGCACAAATGTATACCTAAATATGTTGAAATGAACAGAAAATTAGATTTGAGATTGAACCCAATTAAAGAGAATCCTCATTCCTTTTTGGAGGGGATAATTGGGCTGCCACTTTAGTGAATCAAGTATAAATCGATTGTCAGAACATCTTCCCTGTACACCTACAGGACCATCAATATTGTTTATCGTGATGTCCTTACCACTTATGTCTATTATCATTTGGGCTAAGTTATTGATTGAAATCATTTCATCCGAACCAATATTTATTGGGGTTTGAACAGAAGAATCCATTAGTCTTGATACTCCTTCTATACACTCGTCTATATACAAGAAAGAACGAGTCTGCGTCCCGCTTCCCCATATGTCGATGGAATCTCCATTTTTTGCCATTGCTACTTTTCTGCATAGAGCAGCAGGAGCTTTCTCTCTGCCCCCATCAAAATGCCCATTAGGGCCATAAATATTATGAAACCTAGCTATCCGAATATTCATATTGTAGTTTCTTGCATAGCTCAAATACAACCTTTCACTGAATAGTTTTTCCCATCCATATTCACTATCTGGATTTGCAGGAAAAGCACTTGATTCCTCACAATTGGGATTGGAAGGGTTAAGCTGATTTTCTTCTGGATATATACACGCTGATGATGAATAGAAAACTTTTGTAGACGTACTCCTCAACGCTTCTAAAACATTAAGGTTTATTTGAACAGAATTGTGCATAATATCAGCATCATGTTCACCGGTAAATACATATCCAGCTCCTCCCATATCCGCCGCCAACTGGTATACCTCTTCAAATTGATTCTCTTTAAAAAAGCTACTAACCAGTTTTTGGTCACGTAAATCTCCTATAACAAATTTATTTGCTCGAGAGACCGAGTAATTCGGTAATTTAAGGTCCACACCTACCACATGGTACCCTCTCTCCTTTAAGCTAGAAACCAAATGGTCTCCAATAAATCCACCTGCTCCTAAAACTGCTACTTTCTGTTCCATATGCTTTTTAGATTGTCGGATATCACCTTGACCTCTTTGGAAGCATCAAATCTACGTTTTGCATATTCGTTTCCAATCCTCGCTATTTCCGAAGCCTTTTCTACGTTTTCGTATCTCCAAATTAACTTCTTAGTAAAATCACTTGTACTATCTACCTGGTACTTTATAACCTCACTCAAATGTGTATAGTCCTCTGAAAACCCAGGGCCATCACTCATTACAACTGTTCGGTTACAAGCCAAATATTCACCGAGCTTAATCGGATAGCCTGTTTCTGCAAATTCTGAGCTAGTTCGGTTCATTACGAGTGTGTCACACTCATTAAGAAGCTTTGGAATCTCATTATAATTCACTTTCCCTACTACTTCAACAAAATCAGTCAACCCTAATTCATGAATCAGCTTAGTTGTTTTATCCGGGAAAGGATCATTACCGATTAATCTCAGACGTGCTAAAGGAAATCTTTTAAGGCAACCAGCAAACCCTTTGATTATCATAGGAACACCATCCTTATCTGCAAAAGAGCCTATATAACCTATTAGGAAGTTCTCCGATTCTACAGAGATCCTAAAACGGTCAAAATCAACAAAAATAGTAGATGGAACTACACCTTCCTCTCTCCTACTGCTGAAGTGATCATGTATTGGTTTAGAAATTGTTAAAATCAGCGATGCATATTTAGCTGAAAGAAACTCACTTATCTTATTTATTGTTTTGTATTGGTTTATCGAATAGATCTCTGTTTGATCCACAACCGTTACCAAACCTCTAAACCTGCTGATACACAAGGCTAGAGAAGAATCAAATAAAGTCGGGTTATAGAAATATTGGATATCATCTTTACTCGCTTTAAAAGACCTGTAACAAGCTGCCAACAATCCGCTTAAAATCTGAATAAATCGTAGTAATGGATTGAGC
>JBMYYN010000106.1:0-6800 GCA_049609445.1 Bacteroidia bacterium
CGAATTGATATAAAAATCCGATTGAGTAATACCTGGACTAAGTACATAAACCCAAAAGAAAAAATACATCAGCCAAAGTGACACGTGATGCAAATTATACTTCGTCAGGTTTCTATAAAACGATGTATCAATGAATGATTCTGCTTTAGGAGCCATTAGTTATCTGTCCAAATGTAGGACAACATTGTAGCATATAGCAACTCTCTTGCTAAATGCACATTAAATCTCTATAAAAAGGATTATCTCCTGAAGTACTTTAGAAGTGTATAACTCCAGTCTAATACATTTACACCTGCTTTGAAATAGGTGTTGTTATCACTCACCGTAGAAATTTGATCAGTACTGGGATAGTTATGCTTAATTCTAGATGAAACAGCATAAAACGTCAGAATATTCAAAACCAATAACACCATTAAAACAATGGTTGATTTTTTAATAGACTTGAGGTAACGTTTCATTTTAATTGGTTATTTCTAACACTACGAATATAGTGCCAAAAAGTTTCAGCTCTTTTTTACTGTCGCAAATATGACACTTATGTCATATAGGTTACAAAGCTTTTCAATTACAAAACATATTCAAACGCTGGATTGTTTTACCTTTGAACCGACAAAAAAGAATCATGCAGTTTTTAGTAGTTTTAGGTCTTATTGTTTCAATTCTTGCTGTGGCACTCATAGGTATGGCTGTTCGTCTATTCCTTGTGAAAGATGGAGAAGTACGTGGAGGATGTGCAGGTAAGAATCCCATGATGCAAGAAGAAGGCGTAGCCTGCACAATGTGCGGAGCACTGCCTACAGAAGAATGCAAAAGCGACGAACTTGAGGAGCTTCCTCAAATAGGTTAGAAAATCACAATTTATAGGAGTACCTCATCCCAACATATGGCAAGGTGACTTCTCTTAAGGGAATATCACATGTATAACTTAGATTAGTATACTTTACTTCTTGAATTTGGTCAAACCCTTGTGCAAAACTGATTCGAACAAATGGAGCTAGATTCAGTTTATCGTTAAAAAAGGTTTTTTGAATCTTGTAACTTATCCCTATCGCCTCTTCTATCACATATTTTCCTCTACAATAATGCATTGCTCCTCCAAATTCTGAACTTCCATTAATTAATTCTTGCCCAAATCGAGTATAAAAATTGACATCTAAACCAATTCGATTTTCCAGCATATAACTATATTGATAACCAATACCAAAATTCCTCCTATCCCAAGAGTAAGCTTTGTCATATCCAGAATATAGATGATGTTGCGATGATTTTAAATTATATGACACGCCTATAACTTGCCTAAGACTGATATACTCAATTCTAGTTTCACTCATCAAGCTAAATGACGACTGAGCTTGAGATTTGTAAATACTCAAAAGCAATAAACAAAAAAGCACGGTTCTCATAAAGACCAAACGAGCTTTATCGCTTTCTATTGCACATCTCTATACCTTCTCCTCATACACCTGCACTAGTTCTATGCATGTCTGTATGGCAGCTTCCATATCTTGTATACTCACATATTCATGTTTCCCATGAATGGCCATCTCTCCCGTAAAAATATTAGGACAAGGCAATCCCATGAATGACAAACGAGAACCATCAGTTCCCCCTCGGACCAAATCTTGTTTTGGGGTGACGCCAGCTCTCTTCATTGCCTCAACGGCATTAGCTTCTATATGAGGATACTTATCCAGCATCTCCCTCATGTTTCGATACTGTTCATTTAGTTCAGTTTCATATCGTGCACCTGGGTATTTTGCTATAGCCTTTTCAGCTAGTTTTATTAGTACACTTTGGTGTTTTTCTAGATTGGCCGTATCGAAGTCTCTGATCAGAAAATCAACACTAGCTGTCTCTAATTGACCTTTGAGATTGTACGGATGAACGAATCCCTCATCATGGGACGTGGTCTCAGGAGAAAAGCCTTCAGGTGGCAAACTGTCCATAAAAGAACTTAGAACTTTCACAGCATTTACCATTTTTCCCTTGGCATAACCGGGGTGTGCACTAATACCGTGAAATGTAAAAGTCATTGCGTTTGCAGAGAAAGTGTCTCCTTCTAAGGATCCTCTCGTCCCTCCATCAAGTGTGTAACCAACATCGGCATTGAGCTTTTTCATATCAAGCTTATCTACCCCACGACCAACTTCTTCATCTGGAGTAAACAAAATTCGAATATCTCCATGTTTCACAGAGTTATTATCTATTAATTCCTCTGCTAATTGCATGATGATAGCTACGCCAGCTTTGTCATCAGCACCGAGCAATGTTGTTCCACTAGCTGTTATTATGTCGTCTCCAATTCTTTCAGAAAGGTAGCTATGCTGATTAGTAGTTATGACTTGAGTTTCATCATCAGGTAGAACAATATCCTCACCTTGATAATTTCTATGAATAATAGGCTTCACGTTGGTCCCACTACAATCAGGAGCTGTATCTACATGAGAACAAAAGCAAATGGTCTCAATTCCATTTTTGTCCGAGTTAGAGGGAATAGTCCCAAATACATAACCATGCTCGTCCATATAAGCATCTGAGACTCCTATCTCCAACAACTCCTTCACCAAAATCCGTGAAAGATCTTTCTGTTTTTCAGTGCTCGGAAATGTTTCACTATACGGGTCACTTTGTGTATCTATCTGAACATATCGTACAAATCTATCTGTTACTTTTTGGGCTATACTTGTCATAATATTACAGCCGCAAGTTATGTAAAATCGTAAAGTAATTCAGAGTTTACTCCACAAACTCTCCCACTAGTTTGCCATCTAGTTCGTATATCAGATATGCAGACAAATTTATGTTCTCTTCCACTAGATCTCGAGCAGAATCAGTTCCCAAGACCATACAAGCCGTAGCGTAAGCATCTGCTACTGCACAATCATCATGTATTATACTCGCACTCTTCAAAGTATTAATTACAGGCTTTCCTGTTTTTGGATTGATAGTATGGCCAATCAACTCACCATCTAGATAATAATAATTCTGATAATTGCCACTTGTAGCAACAGAGACGTTCTCCAATTCTAAGACGGTATAAAATGAGGATGGATCTGCGTCAACATCAGGTATATTCACCCCAACTCTCCATAATTGATTTTCTTTATTATTTCCCTTTACTCGCATCTCACCTCCAACTTCTATCATATAACGTTCATACCCAAGGACTTCAAAATACTCTGCCAAAAGATCCACCAAGTAGCCCTTAGCAATGGCATTAAAATTTAACGAAAACAACGAATCATTTTTCTCATACCTGTCTTCATTGAGAGTCAGTAGCCTCAACCCTTGATGTCTCAAGCAATTCTCTACCTCATCCCTATTCATCTCTACACCATCTTTTTTAGATCTATCATAAAGCGAAAACAAGCGTGATGCACTCGGATCAAAAGCACCATTTGTGGCTAAGCTAATTTCATTGGATAACGACACCATGTAGTTAAAATGCTTTACATCTGTGTAGTTAGGATCAAATTCTCTATTATCATTAAAAGCGGAGATAAATGAAGCACTGGAATAAGTGGACAAACTATGATTCACCTCAGCAATTATGGAGTCTATTCCATCTACTATGGCTTTATTAGCCTCTCCTAAATATGTAATATGGTAAGTCGTACCAAGAGCCTCTCCCGCTATTTTATTTTCTAGATATCCATCAACAGTACAGCTATAACATAAACAGAAGCTAGCAACCAAAACTATAAATGTCCTTGCTTTCATTTGGGACATTCTGGAGACTTAACTTCATTCACTATACAACAATCATCATTATCGTTTTCACAAATCTGGACAAAATCCCAAGTCGAACCACTTTTTGGAAAACTATCAAGAGTGATAGGCAAATCAGCAAATTTGTAATATCCAATATGTACACCTTTTCTTATGAAAACATCAAAGTACTGGTTACTTACATTCTTGTAATCGAAATCAATCGTCAATTTGTAAGTACTGTCACTGGTACAATCTCCTGCAGTCAGCTCTAATTCCGAAAGCTCACAGTCGCATTTTGCGGGCTTGAACTCGATCTCTTCACAACAATCATCATTATCATTAATACAAACTTTGATGAAGTCATCATCGAACCCACTTCTTTCAAAGTCCTCAATTTTTAAAGGCAATTCAGACAATTTATATGAGCCCACTAGATTACCCTTTCTAGTGTATAAATCGAAATATTCATTTCCAGGATTTTTATGATTAAAATTCACCCAAAGGGTATATGTCGAATCCGATGTACACTCTCCTACTTCTACCCGCAAGTCCGTAATCTCACATGGACAGTCTTCACAATTTGGCGGCATGAATTCAATCTCTCTACAGCAATCATCGTCACCCTTCATACAGATTTTAAGAAAATCATAATCTTTTCCTGATCTCTCAAAATTGGACAATTTTAGTGGGAGTGTCGACTTGTGATACGTGCCTAATTTGGTAGCATTCCTGGTGTATAATATGAATGAATCTGATGTTGAGTTTTCAATTTTAAAATCAATTGTCAATTCATAAGACCCTTCACTAGTACACTCTCCTATCGTAATCACTAAATCTTCAAGTTCACATAGTTCCGATTCATCTTTTTCTTTACAACTGAAGACAGATAGGACAATAGCCAATAGTAAAATGTAATGTTTCATACTTTTTCAAAGGTATAAAAAAAGGGGGTAAGCAAATTGCTTACCCCCTTCCAACATTGTTTATAGAATACTATCCTCCGAAATCATCGAAGCTAACATTCTCAGGAGGAACCCCCCAGTCGTCGCACATTTTCAGAACCGCCTGGTTCATCATTGGAGGTCCACAGAAATAGAATTCTATATCCTCAGGAGCCTCATGCTTAGCTAGGTACTCGTCTATTACAGCTTGATGTACAAATCCAGAAAATCCATCTCCTTCTTCATCATTTACATCTTTCTTGTTCACCCAATTATCTTCAGGCATAGCATCAGATAACACTATGAAAAATTTAAAATTAGGGAATTCCGCAGCAATCTTATTGAAATGATCAAGATAGAATAGCTCTCTCTTCGATCTACCTCCATACCAATAGGTTACTTTACGTCCAGTTTTCAAAGTATGGAATAAGTGGAACAAGTGAGAACGCATAGGAGCCATTCCAGCTCCACCACCGATATAAAGCATCTCAGCATCTGTTTCTTTGATAAAGAACTCTCCATAAGGCCCAGATATAGTCACCTTATCTCCTGGCTTACAACCAAATACATATGAAGAACAAATACCAGGATTTACATCCATCCATTTATTGTTTTTTCTATCCCATGGTGGAGTAGCGATACGTATATTCAGCATCACTATGTTTCCTTCAGCAGGGTGATTTGCCATTGAATAAGCTCTAAATATAGGCTCATCATTTTTCATCTTAAGATCCCAAAGACCATATTTATCCCATTCAGATTTGAAATCCATAGGATCTCTACCCAACTCTACCAATTCTGGATGAGCTGTAATATCTATAGTGCTGAAATCTACTTCAATAGGTGGTACATCAACCTGTATGTATCCTCCTGCTTCAAAATCCAAAGTCTCTCCTTCAGGAAGTTTGACTACAAACTCCTTGATGAAAGAAGCAACGTTGTAGTTAGAAACTACTTCACATTCCCACTTCTTGATACCAAAAACCTCCTCAGGTACTTCTACTACCATATTTTCTTTCACCTTCACCTGACAAGCAAGTCTCCAATTGTCTTTCTGCTCACGTCTCTTGATATGACCAGTCTCTGTAGGAAGAATATCTCCTCCTCCTTCATGTACTTGACACTTGCACATAGCACAAGTACCACCACCACCGCAGGCAGAAGGTAAGAAAAGTTCAGCTTCTTGTAAAGCACCTAATAATGTACCTCCAGCTTCTACTTCTACTTCCTTTTCTCCATTTATAGTTAACTTAACTGCACCTTGGTTTACCAACCTTTTTGCAGCTACTACTAGCATAGTCACCAATAAAATGATGATCAGTGTAAAAACAATTGCAGCTAGTATAATTACCGTTTTGTTTATTAATAAAAACATTCTTTTCTTTTTTAAAATGGAAGTTTAAACCCTGAGAAACTCATAAATCCAAATGCCATTAGACCTACTACTATAAATGTAATTCCAAGTCCCCTTAACGGTTTTGGAACATCACTATAAGCCATTTTTTCACGAATAGCGGCCAATGATACCACTGCTAAGAACCATCCTATACCGGACCCAAGACCAAATGTCGTTGCTTCAGCAAGACTATAGTCTCTAGTCGGAAGGAATAGTGCAGCTCCAAGGATAGAACAATTTACCGCTATAAGTGGCAAGAAGATTCCCAAAGAGTTGTATAATGAAGGAGAGAACTTCTCTACAATCATTTCTATCAACTGTACAAATGCAGCTACTATAGCTATAAATACAATAAACTTAAGAACTTCTAAATCGATGTTCGCAAAATCTTGGCTTATCCAAGTTAGAGCTCCTTCTTTTAGTAAAAAATTGTATGCTAACCAGTTTAGAGGTACTGTAATACCTAAAACAAAGATTACAGCAGCACCTAGTCCAGCTGCAGTCTTATATTTTTTGGATACTGCCAAGTATGAACACATACCAAGGAAGTAAGCAAAAATCATATTATCGATAAAGATCGATTTGATAAATATGTTTAATAAATTTTCCATTTTCTATTTCTCTAAAAAATTAATCTTCTACGTAACCGCTTCTCGCTCTTAAAATCCAAATAATAACTCCTAGTATAATACATGCCGCTGCTGGTGTGGCAAAGAATCCATTTGGAGTATACCAATCACCTAAGACTTCTA
>JBMYYN010000107.1:0-6778 GCA_049609445.1 Bacteroidia bacterium
TCTTTTAAGCCGCGCAAAATGGCAATGGTATCTTCTACACTTGGCTCTTCCACCAACACTTTTTGAAAACGACGCTCTAACGCCGCGTCTTTTTCGATGTACTGACGGTATTCATCCAAAGTAGTTGCCCCTACACATTGGATTTCTCCACGAGCTAGAGCCGGTTTGAACATATTAGAAGCATCTAACGAACCGCTAGCACCTCCAGCACCTACTATGGTGTGGATTTCGTCTATAAAGAGAATGACATTGTCTGTTTTTTCCAATTCGGTCATCACAGCCTTCATTCTTTCTTCAAACTGTCCTCTATACTTAGTTCCTGCTACTAGACTAGCTAGATCCAGCGTTACGACTCTTTTGTCAAACAAGACACGCGACACCTTTCTCTGTGAGATACGAAGAGCCAAACCTTCTGCTATAGCAGTTTTTCCTACACCTGGTTCACCTATGAGTACTGGGTTATTTTTCTTTCTTCTACTAAGTATCTGAGATACTCTTTCTATTTCTTTTTCTCTGCCAACTATTGGGTCCAATTTGTCAGCCTCTGCCAGTTTTGTCAAATCTTTTCCAAAATTGTCCAATACCGGTGTCTTACTTTTACTTTTTGGAGATTTAGATGGGGGAGGGGTTTTCCCTGTTTCTTGATTGTAAAAATCTTCAGGAGAATCTGTGCTCATTTCTATAGATGTGTCAGGAAGTTTGTCTTCCATCGCACTTTTAAATAGGTCGTAATCTATTCCAAATTGGTTTAAAATCTGTGATGCGATATTGTCTTCATCTCTCAATATTGAAAGAAGAAGATGTTCCGTTCTTATGACGTCGTCCTTGAATATTTTAGCCTCTAAGTACGTGATTTTTAGAGCTTTTTCTGCTTGTTTAGTCAATGGAATGTTGCCTATATTGGTCGCCTTGCTCTTAGTGTCACGTATGCTATCTTCTACAGACTTTTTGAGTCTGAGCATATCTATACCCATTGATTTGAGGTGCCTTATAGCTTTTCCATCTCCTTGTCTTATAAGTCCAAGAAGTAAGTGCTCTGTTCCGATATAACTATGGCCTAAGCGTATAGCTTCTTCTCTGCTGAATTGTATTACTTCCTTTACTCCTGGTGAAAACTGTGCTTCCATATATTTATTCTAACAAATATAAGACCAAAATAGTGTGGCAGTCTACCATATTTATATCACAATTGGCAAGTGACTAAAAATTTGGAAATGATTAATTAGCTTCATCATAGTTATCACAAGGTTTTCGTTGATAACTATAATAATGGTGATAATTAGACTGTTGATAGTGTGAAATATTTTCAATTAAATGCAGTAAATTTGTGGAACACTTTTGGACTTGGATTGTGGGTGTTGATAAGATGAGGTTGATGACCAGTGTTTTACAAATTTTCCTTGCAGTTATTAACGTTTCACGCACATTTTGAATAATTGTGTTGATAAGTCTGTAGGTCCAATTCTAAGGTGTAATTGAAGGTCAAGGATTAATATTTTTGAACCTCTATAAAAAGATAAATAGATAGTCGACTAAAAGATAAATAAAAGGAGTATGGATAAAAAACGAGCAGGTGTAAAAAAGAAATCAACTTTTGGCAATATGGATATGTCAAAGTTGCAGCCTCAGGCTCGTGATTTAGAAGAAGCTGTACTTGGTGCAATGATGCTTGAGAAGTATGCTCCAGAAAAAGTGGCAAACTATCTTAAGCCAGAAGCTTTTTATGTAGAAGCTCATCAGATGATTTACGGTGCCATCGTACATCTATTTGGAGAAGGGAATCCCGTAGACATCCTTACAGTAACCGAACAGCTTAGAAAAGATGGAAATCTGGAAGCGGTAGGTGGAGCATATTACATCACGACACTGACCAATAAGGTGAGTAGTGCTGCCAACATAGAGTATCACGCTCATATCGTAATGCAAAAAAGTATACAACGTCAATTGATCTCTGTAGCAGGAGAAATAGGAGAGAAGGCGTTCATGGATACTTCTGATGCCTTTGAATTGTTAGACGAGTCTGAAAAGCAACTATTCGAAATCAAGAATAGTAGCATGACTAAAAACTATGATGAGGTAAGTGATTTGATTGCAAAGGCTATTAAAGATATAGAAGAGTCTAAGCAAGAAGGCGATGGTCTTACAGGTATTCCGACAGGTTTCACTGAGCTAGATAGAATGACTTCTGGATGGCAAAAAAGTGACTTGGTCATACTGGCAGCTAGACCAGGTATGGGTAAGACGGCATTTGTTCTTTCTATGGCTCGTAACGCTGCAGTACTTTCCAATAAAAGTGTAGCTATATTCTCACTGGAGATGAGTAGTATGCAATTGGTCAAAAGATTGATAGCATCAGAAGCAGAATTGTCTTCTGAAAAAATCCGAAGCGGTAAACTAGAAGAACACGAGTGGCAGCAGCTTCATACTAAAATCAGTACGATAGAAGATGCTAAATTATTTATAGATGACACTCCTGCACTGACGGTTTTGGACCTAAAGGCAAAAGCCAGAAGACTACAGCGTAAGCGAGGTTTAGATATGATTATTATCGATTACCTGCAGTTGATGCGTGCCGAAGAAGGAAATAAATCCGCTGGTAACCGTGAGCAAGAGATATCTTATATATCACGATCACTAAAAGGACTAGCTAAGGAGTTGGATATTCCGGTTATCGCTCTTGCACAGTTGAGTAGAGCAGTTGAACAAAGACAAGATAAACGACCAATGCTTTCTGACCTGAGAGAGTCTGGGTCTATCGAGCAGGATGCTGATTTGGTAACATTCATATACAGACCAGAGTATTATGGTGTGACTCAAGATGAAGAAGGAAATGATAATACGGGTCTGACTGAGATCATTATACGTAAGCATAGAAACGGTTCTCCTGGTACTATCAACCTCAAATTCATCAAGCACTTTGGTAAGTTTGCTGATTGGGGATATAGTGACTTTGGAGCAGATACATTTGCAGACCAAAGTGTGACATTAGGCAGTAAGATGAACGATATGTCTCCGTTTGATCCTGGAGAGGATATGCCATTCTAAAAAGTGCCAAAGCACCTTAATAGATCTGTTATTTGTCAAAAAGACCTTTGAGTTTTTTCAAAGCTTCTTCTTTGGCTTTTTGCTTCTGACGTTCGGCTTCGATTCTTAGCTTTTCTTCTGCCTCTTTTTTCTTTATTCGAAGTTCTTCTTCGAGCTTTGCTTTCGCTTCTTCGGCCTTTGTTCGAGCCTCCTCTTTGATTCTTTCTATTTCGTCGTCCGCAGCTTTCTTTGCTTCTTCTTTTTTCTTAGTTACTTCAGAGACTATGACTTCTTCGACATTATTTTTTATGTTTTGTTTTATCTCCTTTAGACTCAAACTTACTTTCGGATTTTGGAAGCTGCCAGCTACTGAAATGGCGAGATCCAAAAAGTCACTTGTATCAATGCTAAGTTTTGAAAATGCAGTTCCTTCTATCAGGTTTTGGACTATAGCTGTCTCGTTTTTCACATAACTACTTGGGACACTCAGGATCCCTTTATAATCAAGAGTACCATCCAATTTAGAAAACCCTCCTAAGGACAGTTTTGAACTATCTAAGAATACCATAAAAGGCTTCACATTTAGCTTGCCATCTTTTATCTCAAAGTTTAGTAAAAGGTCTTGTATAGACTCGGTGCTAAAGTGTGAAGTGCCTAGTTTTTGATCTATTTTTTTTAATACATCTAAGCTGAAAGACTCTATGTCCGCTACATTCAAAGTGCCGAGCAAGCTCACAACTCCTAAGTCTGGAGACATATCTTGATTCAGAATAGAGGAAAAAGATAATTTGGCGGAAGTATTCCCTTGAATATCAGAGGCTATTGGTATGAAAGATTTGAAAATTTTAAAATTGGATAGCAAATCTACCAAACGAATATTGGAGTATGATATGTCAAAGCTTGCGTCTGGCTTTAGAAGATCATAAAGATACTTACCGCTAAGTGTCACATTGCCACCGAAAACTTCCGTTGAAATATTTTCAAAATTTATTGATTGGTCTTTTGTTCGACAATGTCCAGCTAAGTTTTTGAATATTAGATCATCGTACTTCAGTTCTTGTATTTGAGTAGACAGCAAGAGTTCAACGTTTTCTGGGACCTCAATTGGTCTCAAAGATTCACTTGAATCTAAAGTCGTTTCTGCTATAAAATCATTTAAATTCAGTTTTTTCGAAATAACAACCACATCTCCGGTTAACGTTTTATTGCTAAATAAATACGGGAATAGGTTGTGAAACTTACCTGAGAGTTCGATGTTATTATTCCCAATCTGTGCATCTAGTTTTGGTACTTCTAAGGAGTTGTTTGTGAATTCTAATAAAGCTTCGTTGACTTCTAATCTCTCTGTCATACCCTCTGTCTGAAAATCAAAACCATTTGAGTAAATATTTCCGCTTGCCGAGAAACGGTCTACAGATGCAGATGTAATGTCATTCACTCTGCCATCTATGTCTATGTCAGCTATTAGTTTTCCTTCAAGAAACGTTTTCTTTATAGGAAGAATCTTTTTGATGTTGGACAAGTTTATGCGACCTTGTGCATCACATTTTATATATGCATTATCATTGATGTCCTTGATATTGATCTTTGCATCAAAAGGGTCATTTTCTATTTTAAATTGGAGCTTAGGGATATCTATAACCGTTCGGTCTATGTCACCATCTTCACTGAAAATATGTAGTTCTGTATTAATCTTTTCGGCTGGAAGTGGGAGATCTGGGTATTTGAAGTATCCTTCATCTATTGTGAGTTTCAGGTCATATGCAGGAAATGAGATGTCGCTATAGTCACCAATTAGACTGAGGCTTAATTTTCCTCTTCCTTTAGTTTCTATATTCTCATAATCAGAAGTATAAACAGACGGTATCAGTGTTAGGAAGGACTGAATGTTTGAGCTGATTGACGAAGCTTTTGCATCAAATTTGAGATTTTCTGACTCCACTTTGACTGTACCATCCATAGATACAGGTAGACCGTTTATAGTCATAGAGTTTTTTTCAAAAGCGTAAGTATTGTTACCCAAATCTATTGTCACGTCTCCGGACTGATTTAGCTCCCAGTGATTTATATAGGTGATACCAGCCGACGAAGAAAAAAGATTGTCAGCGTGTGATTCGGATTTCATCTTAAATAGTTCCGAATCATAGATACCCGTAGAAGTATGATCTATACCGATAATGGAGACAAAATTGCTTTCATCTTTATAGGTAAATTTACCATCGCTAATACCGAGATGTGATAGGTGAAACACTAAATTATCCTCATCACTTTCAGATATTTCATTTACTATATCCCAATTATCTGCTGAATCACTAGACTCAAGATAGAGGTTTGGTTTAGAAACTTCTATGGAATTGAAGATGTACTCTTGATTCTTGTAAAACCTCATCAAATCAAATGATACTTCTAACTTATCCATTGTTAAAAATGTGTCTTTGGAAAAATTGGATTCCGAATAAATCAATTCAACTTCATTCAAAGTGAGGTTCAAATCAGGGAATGATTTGAAAATATTGATACCTATTTTAGGTGAGAAGTCTAGTTCTAGTTTGAGATAATTGTTGGCCTCCTTTTTTATCTCTGCGATAATTTGATCCTTAAATATATATGGAAGGAAAATAGATGAACCAAGTATAAGAACTATTAGTATGGAAATGCTTAATAGGTACTTTTTCATTTGAAAAGTAAAGTGTTGTTTAGTCTACTGCAAGTTTAACGTAGTGTGGACGCTCCAATTGCATTTTTAGTTAAAATATGTGTAATATTCTTGAAATAGGATTTCTGTTTTACAAATTGGCTTTGTAAAACAAAAAAGACGAACCCTTTTGGAGTTCGTCTTTTTATGTAAAGTCTATTTACTTCTTAGCTATGAAAAGGGTATTCGTATCTCGAAGGAGTTACAAATGTTTCCTTAATAGTTCGCATTGAAGTCCAACGCATTAGGTTGATAGGAGCACCAGCTTTATCATTGGTTCCACTTCCTCTAGCTCCACCAAATGGTTGTTGTCCTACAACAGCACCTGTAGGCTTATCATTGATGTAGAAATTACCTGCAGAATTGCGTAGAGCATGTAGAGCAGTATTGATATGCTCTCTTCCCTTTGCAAATATTGATCCTGTTAAGGCATACTCTGAAGTTTCGTCTACAAGTTTTAGTGTCTCTTCAAATTTGTCATCCTCATACACATAGATAGTAAGAACAGGTCCAAATACCTCTTCACACATTGTAGTGTACTTCGCATCAGTTGCTTCGATGATAGTAGGGCGTATAAAGTATCCAACACTATCGTCATATTCACCTCCAGCTATTACCTCCGCATCGTCTGCGGCTTTAGCTGCTGCTATATATCCTGTGATTTTGTCATATGATCTCTTGTCAATAACAGCGTTGATAAAGTTGCTAAAATCTTCAGTAGTACCCATTTTTAGTGAATTTGTAGTCTCTACTAATTTTGGTTTTAGTTCTGCCCACATACTTTGAGGTATGTACGCTCTAGACGCAGCAGAACATTTCTGTCCTTGGAATTCAAATGAACCTCTAACGAGAGCAGTACTTATTTGGTCTACATCAGCACTTGGGTGAACCATAACGAAGTCTTTTCCTCCAGTCTCACCTACTACACGCGGGTAGCTTCTGTATTTTTCAATATTGTTTCCTATAGTTTTCCAAATGTGACGGAATACACCAGTACTTCCTGTGAAGTGAATACCTGCAAAGTCTCTATGATTGAAAACTACCTCACCCGTGGTTGGA
>JBMYYN010000108.1:0-6721 GCA_049609445.1 Bacteroidia bacterium
AAATAAGCCCCTTAATAATCTCTAAAAGAGAGATTTACAATCTTGTTTTTTGCAATTTGATCAGCAAATGTTACTAGAATGGCAGACCGTCCTAAAGTGTCCTTATTAACCACATCATAAAACGGAAATTCGTACGTTTTGTAGGGAATTTTTTCGCCGTTATACGAGTTGTGACCGATTTCAAGTTTCACTTCGTTCTGTTTAGCTATATTCTTGTCTCTAATATAGTCAGCTATATTTACCATAAATTCTAAGTTTTCAAAACCTTCTTTTGGAATAAATTCAGGTGCTACAAGAGCCTCAAAATTGTCAAAATTGGCTACTTTGAGGAGGTAAATTGCATCTTTGGCTATAGCGTAATGCGTATATGAAAATTCTTTGTCCTCTTTAGAAAATTCAGGAACTTTTATTGCTAATTGTTCCTGAATTCCTGTTTTATCTTCTTTAGGTTGCTTACATCCTATCAATAGGACTACTAGGACACAAATTGAGAGAAAAATGTGTTTCATAATTTTGTTAGCTTAGACCAGTAATGACTCCATCATTGTTTATGTCCATGCCTTCACTAGCAGGTACAGCAGGTAGTCCTGGCATACGCATCATATTGCCTAATATTGGTATTAGGAATCCAGCCCCTGCAGCTATCTCAAACTCGCGAACGGTTATGCGGAAACCAGTTGGTCTTCCTGTTAGTTTATCGTTGTCGGAGAATGACTTTTGAGTCTTTGCCATACAGATAGGTAGATGGTCTAGACCAAGTTTAGCAATGGTTCTTAGTCCTCTATTGGCTGCCGCGGCATAATCTACACCATCAGCACCATATATTTCTTTCGCAATTTTTTCGATCTTGTCTTTTACTGGCATATCCCAGTCATAGAGCTTTTGGAAGTCACTTTTACCACTTTCTACCTCTTCTACGACTGCTCTTGCTAAGTCAGATGTCCCATTTCCACCTTCGGCCCATCCTTTACTAAGTACGGCTTTTACACCTATGCTGGCACATTTTTCTATAAGCCAGTCTATTTCCTCTTGTGAATCCGTATGGAAGTTATTGATTGCAACTACTCGTTGTAGTCCAAACTTGGACATGTTTTCTACGTGTTTTTCAAGATTTGCAAATCCTTTTTGAACTCTCTCAAGGCTAGGAGTATTGTATTCTTCTTTTGGAGACCCACCGTGATGACGAAGAGCACGAATCGTAGCGACGATTACTACGGCTTTTGGTTTTAAATCTCCGTATCCACATTTGATGTCTAAGAATTTTTCTGCTCCTAGGTCAGCTCCAAAACCGGCTTCAGTAACTGTATAATCTGACAATGACATGCCCATTTTTGTTGCAATTATCGTATTAGTCCCTTGAGCAATGTTAGCAAAAGGTCCGCCGTGAATTATAGCTGGATTATGCTCCAATGTTTGTACTAAATTTGGCTTAATCGCATCCTTTAGCAATAGGGTCATAGCATTTTGTGCATTCAGATCTCTAGCATAGATTGGCTTACGATCAAATGTATATCCCACGAAAATATTGCCCAGTTTTTCTTTGAGGTCTGAGATATCTTTGGCCATACATAAAATTGCCATTACCTCACTAGCAGGAGTAATGTTGAATCCATCTTGACGAGGTATTCCATTGGTAGTCCCACCGAGACCGATTGTTATATCCCTCAGCGAACGATCATTCATGTCCATTACCCTTTTCCAGATTACCGTTCTTGGGTCTATTCCGAGGTTTCTCGTTTTACTCTGAAGGTTGTTATCAATCAGTGCACTCAAGAGGTTATTTGCTTTTTCTATAGCAGAAAAATCACCTGTAAAATGAAGATTGATATCTTCCATAGGAACAACTTGAGAATGACCTCCTCCAGCTGCACCGCCTTTTATTCCGAAGGCCGGACCGAGAGAAGGTTCTCTTAGAACCACCACAGACTTTTTCCCTATTTTGTTTAGGCCTTCATTTAACCCAATAGACACTGTGGTTTTACCTTCACCTGCGGGTGTAGGGGTGAGTGCAGTTACTAAGATTAGATTGCTTTTAGAAATGTTTTCTTCGTTTATCAACGTCAGCGGAAGTTTAGCTTTAAACTTTCCGTAGTGTTCTAAATTGTCTTGGTCAATATTAAGTTTAGCAGCAATATTATTGATGTGCTGCATTTCTACTTTTTGAGCTATATCTAAATCTGTCATATTAATTTTAGTTTAATGTTAAGGTTTCCAAATATAGGAATCTAACAATAAGGAGAAGTTGATTGGGTGATATTTAGAATGATTGGTGATTATTTAGGCAATTTCACGGCGAAAAATGGCCTCGTTTTTTAGTGCTCAGGTATACCTTATATATAGGGCAAAAATAGAGGGGGTGTTTCAAAGCCATATTTTTGATCTTTTTTCGGCGGTTCATTGACCACTAATTATAGAAAAATATAAAGCATAGACTTAGACATTTTTAAAGAATAATTCTTTGAACAAATAGAGGTCGAATGTCTAATTTGAAAATTAAGTTTTTATCTGAGTTCCTAAGCTTCACATTATTGATATTGTTGGTGGTATTTAAATAAGTGGCTGGATTGGCACAGAATCAAAATAACTTAGATATTGTTTGACTAATGCTGATGAACGTTTGTGCTGTTGTATATATCTACTTTAGAAAGCGTAAAACCATTATTAATAAATTGTTACGATAAATAGGCTACTGTCTATTTATTATGACTACGTTTAATTTTTATGTCGAATTAATAAGAAATTGAATTATCTTCGCGGTCTATAATCACTTTAGCAGAAATGATAAAAATTAAATCAAGTTTATTTAGTGAGGCTCAGAAGATTCTGAAATTGTCCTTACTTACAGCGTTATTAGTTTTGACTGGTATCAATGCGGAAGCACAGATAACAGCGACTATCAGTCCTCAACCTGTTGGGGATATTGAGTTTTGTGTCGCTCCTGGTTCTTCCACTGCCGCTCAGAATTTTACAATTACAGCTACGACAGCCTGTGGTGGTGTTAATGCTCTAGCGTACCAATGGTATGTTGGATCGACAGCACTTGCACCGGGAGGTGGTCCTGGTTACAACAGTGGTACAGCTGCAACACTAACTATTACTAGTTTGCAGGCAATGTACACAGCGGGTACAATTTCATGTAACGATACACTTATATGTATTATTAATGAAACAGGTGCTGGTTGTACTGACATCGACACAGTTGGAGGTTGGGTCTTTAAACCTGTGACGGATGTGCCGACAGCAAGTTTGACTTCAGACCAAACTGTATGTCAAGGAAACGCTGCAACTTTTAATTTAGATATAACTGGACCGGCAGGTTGTTCTGGTGAGTTGACAGTGAACTGGAATAGATATGATTTTTCTGGTGCTGCAAAAGGAGCTCGAATTGATATTCTTGACAACTGGGTTGCAGGAGTAGATACTTCGTATACTTTTTCAGCAGCATCAAATATTTTAGCTGCAGACCAAGATTCTATTCAAGCTAGAGTTTCGAATGTTTGTGGAATTGACACTTCGTCAAATATTTTGACAGTAATGCCAGTTCCAAACATGTTTACTAATGGAAATTTAAATTATTGCCAAGGAGATACTGGTTCTGCACAAAATGCTTCAATCACAGTTTCGAATGCGGAGCTTGATGCCGCAAGTGGAGGTGCAAGTGTAGATTGGACATTTACAACAACTGTTCTTGGAGACAATCCTGTTTCAGTTGCTGCTCTTCAAGGATTAATGGATAAAGCTTCAAATAATTCTGGAACGGGAAGTGGAGTTTTCAATGTTGATCTTACAGATACAACTTTAAGTGCAGGTACTTATACAATAGTATATACGACAATTGGAAAAGATGCGGGATCACCTTTAGGTTCTCCTTCTTGTCCAAGAACTTTAACAAATACAAAAATTGATGTAACTATTTATCCTGAGCCATCTGTTGAGTTCAGTAAAGATTCTGTTCATATGTGTGAAGGAACTTTAGGTGAATCTTTTGATGTTATTGTTGGCAATGCAGAATATGGTTCGCCATCAGCTGCTGTTAGTTGGACATATACATATAATGAAAATGGAGGTTCTGTTGCAAATTCTTGTGCTGCAGGTGGATCTGGACTTTTAACAACAGTTACTGGGACAGGTAATACAACTCAAACAATTTCATTGGATGGACTGGCTGCTGGTATTTATACCTTTAAGTTAACGGGGATTTCAAATAATACTAATACATGTACTGGTTCTGCTACTGGTATAGATAGTATCACTATCCACGTTAGTCCAAATCCTTATGCGGATTTAAGTTCAACTGCAGAATCTGTTTGTGAAGGAGATAGTGGTAGCTTTATGATTACTGTTACAGATGCTGAGTATTGTTCAGCTCCAGGAGTCTTAACCGATTTTGATTGGGAGGTTTCTTATACTGATGCGGTAGCTTCTTCTGCTTTGGATTCAGTAAATACAGGTTCGACTACAGTAACAGAATTGAAAGGTACTGGAAATGGAGTTTACAATTTGTTGTCAAATGACGGAGGAGCTCTTCCTCCAGGAATCTATGATTTCGAAATGTCATCTGCAGTTAGAGTTGGGTATGCTCCAGGATGTAGTCAAACTTTAATTTCAAATAATAAATATACTCTTACGGTTAATCCTGAGCCTACTCTTACAGCTGTTGTCTCTACAGAAGAAATCTGTGAAGGAACATCTGGAGAGAAAATTACGATTACAGTTTCCAATGCTGAGTTGGATGGTGTTGGTCAATCTTGGTCTGTTTCATTTACTCAAGCTGGTAGAGCAATTGCTTCTGGAGTTTGTGGTGGAAGTAACTATGATCCAGGATTAATTCCTTCTCCATTCACAGGTACTGGAAATGGTACTTTGGAATATGATATTCCTGATAACCTAGTAGTAGGTAAGTATCAATATATCTTCAATGGAATATCAAATTCATCTGGAAGTTGTATGGCAACAATGGTTGCAGATACAATAGAATTCCAAATTGATCCTATTCCTGTAGTAAGTTTCTTGCCAGATCAAATCGATCAATGTGAGGACAATACAAATCCATTTGATATGAAAGTTACCAATGCATACCAATGTGTGTCTGCGGAAACTGGAGGTACAGAACCACAAGCATGGACAGTGTCACTTACGGATGCTGTTACCGGATCAGCTTTTACTACTAAATCTGGAAATGGAGATAGTGCTGCGATTACCTATTATACAGGAATCACATTGCCAGTTGGAGATCATCACTTCGTAGCAACGAATATTGTGAATGATTCTTCTGCTGTTTCTTGTGCTAAAGTGTTGACTGATACATTTACTGTAACGGTTCACCCTAGACCAGTAGCGAATTTTGCAGCAGATGTTGTAGAAGTATGCGAAGGGTCTACAGGAATGATTGGTGTTACAGTTAGTAATTCAGTGCTTAATGGGGAAGATCAGAATTGGGAAATAGAATCATCTGAAATATCAGGAACTCTTGCTTCAGGATGTACTCCTGGTACTGGAACTCCATCGAACGTTTTAGGTGCAACTGGAGTTTTTGTTGGAGATGGTGACACTACACACATGTTCACTGTTCCGGGTACTTTAGCTCCGGGAATCTATCAATTCTTTATTGATCAGGTTACTAATACAGATGGACCATGTACTGGAGAGACCGGTGCTCAGGATTCAATGACTCTTATAGTCAATCCTAGACCATTTGTTAGCATTACAGAACCATCAGCTTCTATATGTGAGAGTGATAGTACTCTATTTAATATAGTAGTTACAGGAGGAGAAACTTGTGATAGCTTCAATTCTACTAAGGATATATCTTGGACTGTAGCTTATGACGATCAGGCAAATAGTGATTTAACGTCGCTTGCAGGATCAGGTGATAGTACTGTTATGGTATATGCAAACAGTGGACTTGGTTTAGCACCAGGTAATCATTACTTCAGTGTTGGAACGATAACTGCTGGAGGTTCTTGTGATAGTGCTACAGTAGATACATTCCACTTGACGATTAACCCAGAGCCGGTTGTAACATTTGATGCAGCGTCGTTGACGATGTGTGAGAATGAGTCAGGAAATACAGTTACTGCTACAGTGTCAAACGCAGTGTTGAATGGAGCAGATGTAAACTGGACGGTATCATTTACAGAGACTAGTGCTTTAGCTGGTTCAAATTGTGTAGCAGCGGGAGCACTTTCAGGATTTGGGCCGACGTACTCTTCAGATGGAGATACGACGATAACATTTGATGTACCGAGCACAACACCTGCGGGGATATATACATTCAAGTTAGATGCAATAGCTACTGATTTCCCATGTAACGGAACAATTGGAGCTATTGATTCATTTACATTAATAGTAAACCCAACAGCAGTTGTTAATATAGTACAAGAGACTGCTTCAATCTGTCAAAGCGACAGTGCAGTATTAAATATAGATATAAGCAATGCAAACAGATGTGATGCTGTAGGATCAGTATTAGACGCTACTTGGTCACTAGTTGTTAGTGATTTAGCAAGTTCGAGTCATACAGGAAGTCCAATTACAGGATCAGGAGATAGTTTGATTTTAGGTTATGCAAATAGCTTATTAGGTTTACCACAATTAGGTCCAGGTTCTCATAGCTACAGTACAAGTATGCTTACTTCGAACCCAGGATCTTGTGATACTACAATTGTAGATACATTCCACTTGACGATTAACCCAGAGCCGGTTGTAACATTTGATGCAG
>JBMYYN010000109.1:0-6715 GCA_049609445.1 Bacteroidia bacterium
TTCGAACCAACGACCCCCTGCTTGTAAGGCAGGTGCTCTAAACCAACTGAGCTAATCGCCCTTCCAAAAGGGCTGCAAATATAATTTGGGATTTTCAATCTCAAAACATTTTTCAATATTAAGTAAGAAAATTATTGAATAAATACATAACACACTGATAGTCAGACGATAAAATTTTGATACGGTTGCAAAGATTTATACCCTCATGTGCCCTAAACTTGCAGTATGAGAGTTTTACTACAACGTGTCTCAGAAGCTTCAGTTGCTATAGATAACAAGGTACATGCGAGTATTGGAAAAGGGCTCCTTGTTTTGGTAGGGGTGGAATCTGATGATAGTGAAGATGATGAGGATTGGCTTGTGAAGAAAATTACTCAAATGCGAATCTTTGAAGATGAAAATGGTAAGATGAATCGAAGCCTTGTAGATTTGAATGAGGAGCTACTTGTTATTAGTCAGTTTACACTGCACGCTAGCACAAAAAAAGGGAATAGGCCATCATTTATAAAAGCAGCTCGTCCCGAACAAGCGATTCCGGCTTATGAGAGGTTTATAAAAAAATGCTCAGAACACGTCAGTACCAAATCAGGAGTCTTTGGTGCGGATATGAATATTGTTCTTCAAAATTACGGACCTGTTTCTATTTGGTTAGACAGCAAACAAAGAGAGTAAAACGCAGTAGATTAACAATTTATTCTGAGATTGCTATTTGGGTGTCGACATGTAAAAATTCTTACTTTTGCAAAACCAAATTATCAATATGAACGAAAACACATTAGACCTGCCTAAGTTATACGACGAGGCAAAAGATTTTATGCCATTATACGGTACAGACTATGTAGAGCTGTACGTTAGTAATTCAAAACAAGCCGCTCATTATTACAAAACGGCTTTTGGTTTTCAGGATTTAGCTTACGCTGGATTAGAAACAGGAATTACAGATAGAGAAAGCTATGTTATAGTTCAAGATAAAATTAGACTTGTATTGACTTCACCACTAACTAAAGGAACAGATATGGGAAGACATATCGAAGAACACGGTGATGGGGTGAAAGTTGTAGCCCTTTGGGTGCCAGATGCGACTGCTGCATACAATGAGGCTACCAAAAGAGGAGCGAAACATTATATGAGCCCTACTGTAGAAGAGGATGAGCACGGAAAAATAATCAAATCAGGTATTTATACATATGGTGAAACTGTACACATTTTCATAGAAAGAGGTGATTATAATGGGATCTTTTTGCCAGGATATAAGGCTTGGGAATCTGCGTACCAGCCTTCTGATATGGGTTTAAAGTATATAGATCACATGGTAGGAAATGTAGAGCTAGGTGAAATGATGACTTGGTGCAATTTCTACAAAGATGTTTTAGGTTTTGTTCAGATTGTTTCGTTTGATGATAATGACATATCTACTGAGTACACCGCATTAATGAGTAAAGTGATGTCTAATGGTAACGGAAGAATAAAATTCCCTATAAATGAACCTGCAGATGGAAAGAAAAAATCTCAAATAGAAGAGTACTTAGATTTTTATGGTGGACCGGGTGTTCAACATATTGCAGTAGCAACTGATGATATTATTACCACTGTGACAGAAATGATTAGTAGAGGTGTGGAGTTCTTAAGAGTTCCAGACAACTATTATGATGTACTGTTGGATAGAGTAGGTGAAATAGATGAAGATGTAGAACCTCTTCGTAAACTTGGCATCCTCGTAGACCGCGACGACGAAGGGTATTTGTTGCAAATATTTACTAAACCAATAGAACCTCGACCTACTTTGTTTTTCGAAATCATTCAAAGAAAAGGAGCTACGTCTTTTGGAAAAGGAAATTTCCAGGCGTTGTTTGAGGCCATAGAAAGAGAACAAGAATTAAGAGGAACGCTTTAATCAGACTTAATTTATATGAAAGTAAGTGGCTGTGGATTTATTCACGGCCATTTTTATTATATGCCATCTCTTCGGTCTGCACCCCATAGGAGTTTGTTCCGAATAGTGTCCATATATGTGGTGCCATCTATTTTAATGGTATGGAAGTCAAATGAAGCTCGTCTTAAAGTAAGCTTAGAGTTGCTTGGTACGATAAATGACCTCGCGTCCAAGGTGATTAACACGGTATCAGATCTACTACTGGTCTCTATCTCCAATATATTGTCGTCAGGGATAACTGCCGGACGTACGGTAAGATTGTGAGCAGCTATTGGTGTGATAATCAACGATTTTGACCCTGGGAATATGAGTGGCCCCCCACAACTAAGGCTATATCCAGAAGATCCAGTAGGAGTGGCTACTATGAGACCATCGGCCCAATAGTTGTTTAAGAAATGACCATTTAGATTTGTTTTTACTGTGATCATAGCGGAAGTATCTCTTTTTTGAACCACAAAGTCATTCAAGGCATAAGGGAACTCGTTGATTTCTGCTATGTCGGATTCTATATGAATCACAGACCGAGACTCTGTAGTTACATGTCCAGATTTCAAAGCAGCTATTGCGGTCTCTACTTCATCCATCTTTATATTGGCAAGGAAGCCTAATCGACCCAAATTGATTCCCATTACAGGCAAACCGCTATCTTTAACAAGACTTAACGTGTCTAAGGCTGTTCCGTCACCTCCTAGAGAAATTAGGCAAGAAAAATGATCCGGAGTTAGTAAGGTGTCATTGCAAGACTGTGCCACTTTATCATAGGTGCTTCTTAAGAATTCGCCGTAGGTTTTGCTGACTTCATATTCAACATCATTTGCTTTCAAGATTGAAACAAAATTTTCATAAAAGGCTTTAAACCCTTTGGTTTTTATGTGTCTTCCGTATAATGCTACTTTCATACTGTTATATGGCCTTTTTGAAGTGTACAAAGAAACCTCCTTCTTTCAAACTGTTCAAACTATATTCTAGTCTGAGAAGCCTGTCATTGTAAAAGAGCGAATTTAAGCCAATTCCTGCAGAGTATAAGTTGCTATTTACCAGCGTATTGGAACTATGTGGAGTTTCGTCATACACTCTTCCTGCGTCTACAAAAGTTTCAAGATATACATTGAAAGGGAGTACTTTATAGTTTTTGATAGGTATGAAATCAAGTGTCAAATCTGATTGATGGATTAAGTGATATCGGAAGGCCACATTGCCTTTTAGGGTCTGATATCCATCCACTACGTAATGTTCAAATCCTCGTACTATGTCATCATACCCTAATTGTCTTTTTTTTGCGTAAGCAAGGTTTCTAAGTGTGTTGGTTTGACCATATAAAGCAATAGCTGAGGACCATTTTTCTCCTAATTTAGGGAAAAATTGAACCCTAGCTTCTAGCTTTATGTTAGAGACAGATTGATTATCCTGGAGATGAAAGTATGTGAGCTTAGGAGATATAAATGAACCGCTGGTAGGGTAGTATATATTGTCCCGTGAGTCTATTTCCGTGCTGAGAGATCCACTAAAGACATGGTTGTAATCTATGTTTTGAAACCGCGATGAAATTGGGTCTCGGTCTATATTGATAGTGTTTTTTTCGTATTGAGCCTCCCAAAATACTCGCATATATGGAGTGATTCGCTTCGATAATTCGAGACTGAATAAGGAACGTTTTCTAATGTCTTTCTCCCCATTTTTATAAAACTGTAAACTGTCGTTGCGAGTTTGATACCAAATTTCATCTTGAGATGAGTAATCTGCAATAGTCTTGAGTCCCCATTGACTTTTTCTGCTGATGAAAGGAATGCGATATTCCACTCCTAGTTCGGTGTTGTACCCAGTTTTAATCTTGGATTTTAAGGTGTGATTTCTTCCAAATAGATTGTAATTGAAAAGATAAAGGCCAGCATTTGTCCTTTCAACATCAAAGTTTAGGTTTCCCCACACATTGAAATTTCTATCGCTGAACTCCACAAAGGGAATAGGCCAGGCATACCACTTTTCGATTACAACGATGTCCAAGGAATAATATGTATATCCATCAGAAGAACTATCTTCAGAGGTAATTATATCTACTTTGTTGAACAGATTTAAATTAAGGATTCTGTTTTTGGACCGCTCAATGAGTGGAAATAAGTTTCCTTGAGAACAGATATAATACGCGGAATCTTCATGCACCACAAGCTCTCTTAAAATGACAAAATCTTTGGTTTTTTCGTTGCCCTTTAAGCTGATGTCTGTGACAATAGCACTCTGTCCAGAAACAGAGGTACTAAAAAATAATAAAAAGCAAAAAAGAGGTAAAAGCTTAGATATCAATGTATTTCATTAAAGATTCGAAACGCCTTTCTACATTTTCCTTGTAATCGTCATCGTTAAAAGTAGCTACGACATCATAGTTGAATCGTCTCATACTTTTTATGATACGTTCCGCATTTTTGGTGTTGAGTTTTAGGCTTGCCCGTATACGTCCGCTCTCTGGTATATTGGCTAACCATAACCCGAGTAATTGAGCGGATTCACTTTCTATTATTCTAGAAATTTCATTTGCTGAGTACTGATGTGCAGCCATTTCTATGATAAGTATGGAGCCAGTTTGGTCCACAGATAGAGAGTCTGACATGCACCTTAGAATGCTAGTTTTTGTAATTATTCCTATGGCAGTCTCATTTTTATCTGTGACAGCACAAACATCTGCTTCAGATTTGTTCAATACCTGAAGTACGTCAAAAATATGTGTGTTTAGATGTACAGAAAGAACACCAGGGTCAACCAGACTTTCAATAGTGTCTTCTTGGCTATGGATACATTCATCTAATTGTACAGTTCCATATAGCTTGCCGTTTTTTTCTACTGGCAATTCAAAGCACAGATGGTCCATCATTATTTCCATGCATTCTTGTCTAGAAGAATGAAGTTTTGCTGGAGGAATCGATGATATGATGTATGTAACTGTCAAAGCCTTAAGTATAACTATTATTTATCGCTATTTGGTATCTACTAATTCGTGGCAAGTTAGCCAATTCTTAATTAATTGAAGTCCTTGAGTAGTTAATATTGCTTCTGGGTGAAATTGTACACCCCATAGAGGTAAGGTCTTATGAGCAAGGGCCATAACTTCGTTTGATTTGGTTCTTGAAATGACTTCAAGAGGACTGTCACTTGCAATCTCGAGGATAAGGGAATGGTATCTGCAAACCTTTAGGGGTTTTAAGATGTCTAAAAATAGAGGGTGGTCCTCTTCATAGCTAATGATGCTTTCTTTTCCGTGCATTGGGTAGCTGGCTCTAACGAGCTGGGCACCAAAATGAACCCCGATAGCTTGCATACCTAAACAGACTCCAAATATGGGAAGTTCGTTTTTAAATCTAGAAATTATATCTAAAGTACACCCTGCATTAGTAGGTGTGCCAGGGCCTGGGGAAATAACAATGCCTTGATACCTCTCAAGTACGCTGTCTAGGTTTAGATGGTCATTCCTGACTACTTCGACTTGTGCACCGCATTGTAGGAAATAATCGTACAGATTATAGGTGAATGAATCGTAATTGTCCAAGAGCAGAAGCACACTGCAAAAATACGAGAGCTTATAACCTAGCTCTAGGTTATTTATATTTATTTCGTAGAAGAGATATGAACTTTGAAAAATTCAATCAATACGACGAGAAGCAATTGATTGAAATATATGAGGCTCTTGTTCGGCCCAGAATGATCGAGGAGAAAATGCTTAAGCTTCTTCGACAAGGACAAGTTAGTAAATGGTTTAGTGGTATAGGTCAGGAAGCAATTGCAGTAGGTGCTACTCTAGCATTGGATGATGATGAGTATGTAATGCCCAACCATAGAAATTTAGGTGTTTTTACAACTAGAGGAATTCCGTTGGATAAGTTATTGTATCAGTGGCGTGGAGATTCTAGAGGGTTTACCAAGGGAAGGGATAGGTCTTTTCATTTTGGTACAAATGAATATCACATTGCTGGGATGATTTCGCATCTAGGTTCTATGCTCAGTGTTGCAGATGGTGTTGCACTTGCAAACAAACTTAAGGGCGAGAATAAAGTTACTCTAGCATTCAGTGGAGACGGAGGTACAAGTGAAGGAGAGTTTCATGAAGCTCTGAATTTAGCTGCAGTCTGGGAATTACCAGTAATTTTTCTGATAGAAAACAACGGATATGGATTATCAACACCTTCCGACGATCAGTTCAAATGCAAATCGTTGGCGGATAAAGGAATAGGATATGGAATTGAAAGCAAAACTATAGACGGGAACAATATTCTAGAGGTATATTCTACTGTTCAGTCAATATCGAAAGATTTAAGACTAAATCCGAGGCCATTTTTATTGGAATGTAAAACATTCAGAATGCGGGGACATGAAGAAGCTAGCGGTATAAAGTATGTTCCAAACGAGTTGATTGATTATTGGTCGGCTAAGGATCCGATAGAAAACTATAGGGGTTATTTGATTGAAAATCAACAATTAAAAGAGAATTTACTTGTTGATGTAGAGAATAAAATTACGAATGAAATTTCTGAAGCCGTTCGAGTTTTTGATGAACCGGTAGACATTACTGTTGATTGCGATACTGAGTTGTCTGATGTGTACATGTCGTCAAATAAGGTGGAAGTAGATCCTGTAGAAGTGACTTCAAACATCCGTTTCATTGATGCCATAAGTGAAGGTTTAAGATCTGCTATGAAAAAGTACCCAAATCTTGTTTTGATGGGTCAGGATATAGCCGAGTATGGAGGAGTTTTTAAAATAACCGATGGTTTTGTTAAAGCATTTGGAAAAGAT
>JBMYYN010000110.1:0-6644 GCA_049609445.1 Bacteroidia bacterium
ACCTAGCTCACAACCAGATAAAGTACATTTATATAGATTTTAAGAAACTTCCTAAGTTGAAGGCTATACTGCTAAACGATAACAAATTAGTTGGTCTCCCTGCTTCCTTTTATTCACTTCAGTATGTGTCTAAATTAGATTTGTCTGATAATAGGATTACTAATATGCCTGAAGGAATTGAGCATATGGTACAATTGACTTCTTTAGCCATAAACAACAATGAATTGAAGGAACTTCCTTCTGGTGTATCAAAATTGTATAATCTCAATTACCTCAGCACTTATGGAAACAAACTAGAAACCTACCCTTCAGTTTCTTTATTGACAAAGCTTGAGTCACTATTTATTGGCGATAATGAATTAAAGGAATTTCCTGATGGGATGAAAAATTTAAAGCGTTTGAGATTACTGGAGATTCAGGAGAATTCGTTTGATACGTTTCCGACGTTTATATATTCATTACCTGAGTTAGAAAGAATATGGTTGGATGAAAAATTAAATAGTCTGCCAGGTTTTATACCTGTTCAAAAACCTCAATTTCATTTCAGATAGAGAATTAAATATTCCTCTCAAATTTATTTTGAACAACACTATTCAAGTATATTTTGGATTCTGTACAGCGGAAGTTTAAACTCTCGATTAAAGAACCAAACAAAGGAATCCCCTCGCCTAAAAGCAAAGGGATTCTTGTTATTGTAATTTCATCGATGAGATCTTCATTCAAAAAACTTTGTATAGTCTTACCTCCATCAATATACAAGTTTGCATAGCCTAATAGGTGTATCTGATCCAAGATGTCATTAAGAGAACCAGACAAAATTTGCACCTTATCTTGGAGACTTTTCGGAATTGATTTTATCGAGGAACTGAGGACAAACACCGGTACGGAATAAGGCCAGTCTACGTCAAATCCTAGAACCACTTCATATGTGGTACGCCCCATAATTATGGCATCTATACCAGAAATAAAGTTTCCATAACCCATGTCATCTCCATTTGGATTTGGAGTACTATGAAGGAAATCTATTTTTCCATTTTTATCAGCTATAAAACCGTCTAGACTTGTGGCAATGAAAACTTTATTCTTCATATCATTTCACTTCTAATGCAAACCTGACCTCTACATCGGTTTCTCCTACTTCGCAACTTCCGTTTTTGACGTCTGGTTGGTGCTTAAGACTAATGGTGAAATGACCTGACTCAGCATCTCCTGTTTTCACATCTGCAGCAAGACCAAGGTCAAGATTGTTTCCGTCCTTATCTGTGATAGTCACTGTGGTGCCTCCGTGAACAGAATAGCATACCAAGTGCTCATCTGCTTCTTCAAGAACTTCTTCTGTGATGTCTTCCACGTCTGCAGTACTTTCATCAAGGAATCTTACCGCAAGTGTATAGCTGGTATTGGGAGCCAGTTTTATGGTGTCCATTTCTGTTGGGTCATTTCCTCCATCTCCATCAGGATCTGCAAATCGAAAAGTGGAGCTGTTCATTCCCTCTGTAAAAATTAGTTCTACTGATGTGATTAGCTCCTCTTCATGCTCATCGTGAGGAGTGACTACATCGTCATCTTTACAGCCTATAAAGACCAAAGTGAAACTAAAGAGAAGTGCTATAATTGAAATATTTGTTTTGATATTATTCATAATGTTAAATTGTTTATTGTTTTTTAAAATGTATAGTTTAATGTTAAATAGAAAGATATTCCGAGGTCATCGGCATAGTATCTATATCTGTTCATATAATTTCTATATGAAGTGTTTAGTAGATTTTTAACTCCTACTGTAAAGAATAGAGGACTGGTTTTGTACTGAGCACCCATCTCTGTATTTATTAATGTGTATTCGGCAGGTGTTTCCGTAAAATCTTCCCCAGGTTCTATTCTGTTTTGTCTGGCAGTATGGCTTGCTCCTAGCCACCAATAGCCATTTTTAAGATTCCAAAATTCAGCAAAGGTGTTACGTATTTTGACGCTTGATTGCTGAGAGGGAATCCCATATATATATGTGTTGTTCACTACATCTTTGACATAGATTAAAGCAGTGGTAGATTCTAACGTCCATGATGAACTGAGTCTATATCGTACATCAGCATCGGTACCAAGGTATCTAGCATCTGTCTGTTCATACCTGAAAACTGGGAAAGCTCCTCGTATACTTAATTGCGTTTCACCAGTTGGTTTTAGGTAGATGTAATTGTCAAAGAAGTGGGCATACGGCTCCACTTGTATCTTCAGACGATTATGATTGTAGTTGATAGCTGCATTTATACCATAGTCGCGTTCGAGTGAGAGACCAAGGTCCCCGAATTCTAACGCAGCTGAGCCATGATGCAACCCATTGCTGAACAATTCATTTATATCTGGACTTCTAAATCTAGTAGCCAAGGAAAGGTGCATCTTCAAGTCTTCATTGAACCTTCTCCATCCGCTAATGTTTGCAGACATTCCGGAGTAGTTAAAATTTTGATTTAAAATCTCCTTATTTACGTTTCGGTAGGTGCTGGTGTTTTGAACATCGTATCTAAGCCCACCTTCTAGTAGGTAGTTTTCTTTTTCTAATGTTGCCACAGCAAATGCACCTGTCTTGTAGCGGATATAGTTCGGGATAAAATACCTTCCTCCATAAATATTGGTCTGGTTTTCTCCCATTATTCCGTATTGCCACCTAAAGTTTTTGAGATGCTTATCTATCACCACATTGAGCTGTTGTGTGGATAGATTAAGATCTAAGGCTGCATTTTCGCTTCCTCTATGATTGTCAAATTCCTGTCTGTGATTCTGCTGTACGGTGTAGCTTGTAGCTACCTCACCCAAAAGATCACTTTTCAACTCCCATTTTAGTTTGCCAGCATAATGCTGAATAAGCTGAGACGGAGGTTGTACTGTATAGGTAAAAGGTCTGATAATTAATGGAGTATCACTGCTAAGAGAACGATTCAGATCAGAAAGGTTGCCGATGTGTGAAGCAGTCAAAATACCTAACTCCTGCAAGTACGCTGACCCTGTCAAGGAAAACTTTGAATGCTCTCTCGTGTGAGTCGCATAATATGAACCGCTCAATTGTCTAAATCCTGTGTTACTAAGAACATAGTCTGCAGCTGAAGCATCTCCATTTCCCTTAATGTTTAGAACTAACCGCTGTCCAATTGAGTGATTGGAGTTGTGTTTTTCAACTTTAAACCCAATCAATCCACCTCTAGGGTTTGATTCTAGTTTTGATAATACAGAGAATCTAAGATATGTAGAGTCATCAAAGGTAGCGGGTAGTACCCGTATGATACCTCCCATAGCATCTCCTCCATAGCGTAAAGTCGAAGCTCCTTTAATGATCTCAATGCTTCCAGCACTAAGCGGATCTATTTCGGGAGCATGTTCTGAGCCCCATTGTTGGCCTTCTTGTTTACTGTCGTCGTTTATCACTGATATCCGGTTACTGTGCATACCATTTATTATAGGCTTAGCTATAGTAGAGCCTGTTTTTAGAAAATGAATTCCTGTAGTATTCTCAAGGGCATCACCCAGATTAGTCGCAGCTATACGTTCTAATTTATGAGAACTTACAGAAGTGATTAGCCTGGCTTCAGGCTCTTTGTTATGCTCATGACCATAGGTCACAAACTCATGAAAGCTGTGCATATGATGGGGCAGGTACAAGGTGATAAAAGTATCGGAATTAACCAATAGCTTCATTGTCTGTTCCTTACACCCCACGTGGCTTACAAAGAGGATATGCTTCCCTTTATGGATTGTACTAAAGGTAAATCTACCTTCATTATCAGCCACCTCTTTCTGGTCCCCTATATGAATAAGAGATTGAGATAAAGGTTCTTGAGTAGCACTATCTAGTACTACACCTTTTATGTAAACCTGTGTATATGCAAGCAAGCTGACGCATAGCATCAAACACACGAAAAGTTTTCGCATTAAATACTTTTTCTAAACAATAAAAATTAAAATAAACTCTCGAGAGAAAACAAGAATCTATACTAGGGGAGGAGCTCGTCCTCTTTTTACTTCTGTGTACGAAGAAGTCGTCTGAAAGAGTAAAGATGGTTGATAATCAATATCCCAAGTGATTAGTTCCGAAGAATAATCGATTGGGGTATCAAGAGAAGCATTGACCAATGTGTCACAAAGAGAACAGTGATGGTGTGCTTCAGCTTCACAAAGATGTATTCCACCTTCATGGCTATGAACTTTCAAACTTTCTTCCCATTTATGTAGTAGGCTACTTCCACCTGCAAATGCGAGCAAAAGGACTAGTGCTATGGAAAGGATTCGTTTCAGAGTGGCAAAGGTAGATTATAAGGTTTTACTTATTAGTAATTATTGTGTCTTCTTTTTTCGGATAGATTTTAGAAAAAATAAAACCAGTCGTTATAGCAATAACAAAGGATGGTGCTAAAACATCAAGTTTGTCTATATATGGACCTATTCCTTCCATTGGTTGTAGTACAAACTTGAATAGAGACACACTAATAAAACCTGAGATGATACTAGCTATTGCTCCTGCTTCAGAGTATCCTTTCCAAAAAATGGATAATATGATAACTGGACAAAAACATGCTGCTATACCGCTCCAACCAAATATTATGACCCAAAAAACTTGTCTGTCTGGACTAAAATATGCCATACCAAATGCCAAGAATAGTGAAATAATGGCCATAATAAGTGTTACATATTTAGATATGTTAGTTAGCTTCTCATCAGGTAAGTTTGGATTGAATATTTTTTGATAAAAGTCTCTAGTCACAGCACTAGAAGCCAGTACGAGTAGTGAATCTATGGTAGACATAATCGCAGATAGTACAATTGCTACATAGATGGCAGCTATACTGAGAGGTAAAAATTGGTCGGTCATCATACTCAATACATTAGTAGCTCCAGTACCAAATACAGCTTCAGGATCTTGTCCTTCTTTGGTGAAATATATTCGAGCCAGTATTCCTATGGTTACGGCTGCAGCATCAGTCAATAGAGTAAACAGAATAGCGACCCATTTTCCTTTATCAATTTCTTCTTCATTTTTGATAGACATGAAACGGACATACACTTGTGGAGATCCTAAGAATCCTAGCCCAATCATCGAGAATCCAAGGATTGTAAATAGATTCATCCAAAAGCCTTCTTGACCTCCATTGAGGGCAGTGAGGTTAGGATCAATGCTGTGCAAAGAGTCAATAATGTTTAATCCAGAACCCATGTTCAGCCATACTACGATTGGGAGTACAACTAGTCCTATGAACATTAGTGCTCCTTGAAAGAGGTCTGACCACACTACTGCCACAAATCCACCTATAAATATATAGGCCAGTACGATTAAGAAACCTAGCAATGCACCTGTATAATAGTTGAGCCCCATCATCGATTCAAAGGCGATACCCGTGGCGTCAATTTGCGTGCTTACATAGATGACTACAAAAATTGAAAGTATAGAAGCTGCTAAGCCCCTCAAAAAATGCGTTTGACTTTTGAAATGACTCTGGAGGAAATCAGGAATAGTCAAGGATTTATATCCATCAGACAGCTTCTTGAACCTCTTAGCCATAAACATCCAAGAAACCGCTACACCGAGTACTTCACCAATGACGACCCAATAAGCTGACAACCCTGCTAAGGCTCCCATTCCGGTAAGGCCTATGAGTAACCATCCAGACTCGCCAGTTGCACGAGCAGAGAAGGCTACAGCCCAGTATCCTATTTTCTTCCCGCCGACGTAGTAATCGCTTATATTCTTAACTCGTTTAGAGGCGACTATCCCAATGATGAATAGAATAAGAACGTAGAGGGCTAAAGCGATTATTTTGGTTACCATGCGTGATTTTTTTATTTATGAATTCCTGACTTGCAATGTCGCAGCACCTTCTTCTAATGTTTTGAAGAAGTGTAGGATGTCTTCTTTTGTATTTGTAGCGTTGATGGTAACTAGTCTAACAAACTCTTCACCATCAAACTGTCCGTATCCAACCATTGCAGTACCTTTTTCATACAAAGAGGTGCAAATGGCTTTCGCCGTAAGATCCTTATAGTTAAAACAGATAGAAACAGAATCTGGATAACTGTAAACAGTGTAGTCTGGGTGATTGGTAACATAATCTAGAGCGACATTAGACAAGTAGAACTGATTGTCTACAATCTTTTCTAAACCTTTATTTCCTACTGATTTCCATAAAGTCCAAAACTTTAGAGCGTCATTCCTTCTTCCACATTGTATGCTTGTTTTCCCAAGATCAAATCCATCATCATCAGTTTGATACAAGTATTCAGCCTCATTGCTAAATGATCGAGATAATTGCTCTTTATGTTTAGTAACTATAATTGAACTGCTTAAAGGTGTTCCTAGCATTTTATGAGCATTAAAACTGAAACTGTCGCTTCTTTCAGAACCGGCAACCAGGTGTTTGTATTTCTCACTAAAAATAACAGCTCCGCAGTATGCACCGTCTATATGAAGCCAAAGGTCGTATTTTTTACAAACGTCCGCAATAGGATTAATATCGTCAAATGCTCCAAGTACAGTCGTACCGGCAGTAGCATTTACGTAGAACGGAATGCATCCCTTTGTGATATCTTCCTTAATTGATCTTTCCAAATCTTCTACGTCCATTTTACCCCACTTGTCGCTTTTGATATAACGTACATTGTCT
>JBMYYN010000111.1:0-6635 GCA_049609445.1 Bacteroidia bacterium
TAATAAAACATACTAAAAATTAGATTGTTTGACTTTTTAAACACGCCAAATAAAGCGTACTTTTGCACTACCCAAAAAATACAATTTATGTCAGAAACAGCTAAAATAAACATTCAAGGAAAAGAAGCAGAATTGCCAATAATTATAGGGTCTGAAAATGAAGTAGGACTGGATATTAGTAAGCTGCGTGGATCTACAGGAGCTGTTACTTTGGATTTTGGTTACAAGAATACTGGTAGTACTACTAGTGGATTGACATACCTAGACGGAGAAAAGGGAATTTTGAGACACAGAGGCTACTCTATCGAGGAGCTTGCAGACAAAGCTGAGTTTTTAGAAGTCGCTTATCTTCTGATTCACGGTGAATTGCCTACTGAAGAGGAGTATTCTACATGGGACAATGAGATAAGAAGACATACTTTGGTGAATGGGGATATTGAGAATATTTTCAATGCTTGGCCATCAGGAAGTCACCCAATGGGACAGTTGATCGCGATGATTTCTTCGCTTTCATCATTTTACCCTGAGAGCTTGAACCCAAATGCGGGTAAAGATTCTCAAATGAGAACGATCACAAGATTGTTAGCTAAAATGCCAACTATTTGTGCGATGATTTCTAAAAACAGATTAGGTCATCCATTGATATATCCTCAAAATAAATTGAACTATGTTGAGAATTATCTAAACATGACGTTCAAGCATGTGACTGAAGATTACGATTTGGACCCTGTGCTAGTAAGAGCAATGAATAAGTTGTTAATCTTGCATGCAGACCACGAACAAAACTGTTCAGCCTCTACCGTAAGATTAGTAGGTTCTTCGCACTCTAATTTGTATGCTTCTATTTCTGCAGGTATAGCGGCACTTTGGGGACCACTTCACGGTGGAGCAAATCAAAAAGTTATAGAAATGCTTGAAGCTATTCAGGCAGATGGCGGTAATGCTCAAAAATATATTGACAAAGCAAAAGATAAGAATGATCCATTCAGACTTATGGGCTTTGGTCACAGAGTTTATAAAAACTTTGACCCAAGAGCTAAGATTATTAAGAAGTCTGCCGATGAGGTTTTAGAAAAACTTGGAATCAATGATCCTACATTGGAAATAGCGAAGAAGCTTGAAGAAGCAGCTTTGAATGATCCATACTTTGTAGAACGTAAGTTATTCCCTAATGTAGATTTCTATTCTGGAATCATCTATAGAGCTATGGGATTCCCAGTTGAGATGTTTACTGTACTATTTGCTCTAGGAAGACTTCCTGGATGGATAGCTCAGTGGAAAGAAATGTTGGAAGACAAGCATCCGATAGGAAGACCAAGACAGATTTATACTGGTCCTACGACTAGAGCTTTTGTTCCTAGAGACAAAAGATAATTATCAGATAACTAAATGAATTTAAAAGGGGAATAAGTTAATTATTCCCTTTTTTTATTTTACCGCTTTGCCAGATAAGTAGGCACCTTTAATTTTTGTTCTGAGCATGTACTTTTCTTTGGTGATGTCTTGATCCAAGATTACAAAATCAGCCAATTGACCAGAGTCTAGACTTCCTATCCTGTCATCCATCATATTTCCTCTAGCTGCCCAGTGAGTCATCCCTAGAATAGCTTCTGAAGGGCTTAAGGCCTCATCCATCAGAAAACCTTCTAGTGGTTCATAACTATGGTTTTGTCTATGCACAGCAGCGAAGTAAGTGTTCAATGGGGCGATTTCTTCCACTGGAAAATCTGTTCCGAGCGGTATATAACCGTTCAGTGCGAGTAGACTCTTATACGCATAAGCTCCTGTCATTCTATCACCACACAAGCGTTTTTCTGCCCAGACCATATCTGAAGTAGCGTGAGTTGGTTGTACCGACGGTATGATACTATATTTCTCAAATAGTTCACGATCAACGGGAGATACTACCTGAGCGTGTTCTATCCTCCATCGCTTATCGTTCTTTTCCTTCAAATATTTACTGTAGATTTCTAGGACTCTACGATTGGCACTATCGCCAATACAATGGGTGTTCACTTGAAAACCTATGTTGTTTGCTCGTTTGCATAGCTGATCTATATCGGATGGTTCTGTGACCCATATCCCTGTGTAGTTTTCGTGATCACAGTAACTGGATTTTAGTTTAGCACCTCTCGAACCAAGACTCCCATCTGCATAAATCTTAAATGAACTGACTTGAAGTAGGTCAGTAGATATCGGACCATTGCGTTCAAAATAATTGAAATTCTCTTCATTTGGGTTACACATGGCATAGACTCTTATAGAGAGATCTCCGGTCTTTTGTAAACTGTCAATTAGAAGAATAGTGTTGAGGTCTAAGCCGGCATCGGTTACACACGTTAGCCCTGCCTTCAAGCAATTTTTTTGAGCCTTTAGCAAAGCCGAAATTTCTGTTTTACGACTAGGATCAGGGATGATATCGTCGATTAGATTCATTGCATTATCCATAAGTAGACCATTGAGTCTACCGCCCATTGTTCCTATTTCTCCACCTTCTACTGTGGTTGTTGGAGTCACACCAGCAAGCTCTAGTGCTTTATTGTTCGCTAGTCCACTATGACCGTCTATTCGTTTGATGAAAACAGGGGTGTTAGGAAAGTATGCGTTTAGCATATTATTGCTAATTAACCCTTTCTCTTCCCAATTAGTCTCATCCCATCCTCGTCCAGTTATCCAAGGTTCTGTATTGGTTTGAGCATATTCCTGAAGTCTTTGTATGATATTATCCATACTCACGGTGTTTCGGAGATGTACTTTGTTTAGGGTAAGTCCATATCCATAGAAATGAGAATGAGCATCTATAAATCCGGGGAATATTGTGCCCTCAGATTCCAATGTGTTTTCGGATGTATACTTTTCATGGATTTCATCTTTTGAGCCATATGCTACAACTCTTCCATCGGTGATGGCAAAAGCTTCTGCCGTCTCAAATGTTTCATTACAGATGTAGACTCTAGGAGCAGATACTATCTGATCTACTTCTATACGTGGTTTAGAGCAACTTGCAATACTAATTATACAAATTGTAGCGTTAATAATTGACCGAATACTGACATTACGCTTTAAATCATACATACCTACAAATTAAACTAAAGCTAAAGAATACTAAAGGTGTATCGCTGTTTCCTATTTCTTGTATTGGTATGTGGTTCTAGAATCATGTCAGCTCAGAGTGTAGATACTTCTGGGGCATCTACTAGTGAGAGATTGGAGAAGGTGATTTCTGACCTAGAAAAACGTCTTGAGGTGATAGAGACTCCAGTATTGAAACGAAGAGATAATGCAAAGAATATTCAGTTAGGCTTAAGTTTCGGGTTCAACGGATATGTAAATGGTCCTCGGTCATATTTTGTAAAAGAAGACAGTACGCTTGGTACTTATGGAAACACTAAAGGTGTCACCGGGATGTTGAGTGCATTGATTGGATATAAGGTTCATAATAAACACACAATCTATCTAAATATTCCTTTAAGTGATTTGACCAATGGCCCCAATCAAACCATAGGAATTTTCAATAAAAAAATAGCAGGAGGACTAGGGTATGGCTACAATATTGACAGGGTATCTGTAATTGCTGTGATTAACATGTATCCTTACGAAGATTTAGCTACTAAAGTCGTACGCAATAAAAAGTACAATCAAGAGCCTTACACGGCATTGAATAGAGAGGGGCTGCCAACAGAGACATTAGTAAGTCCGAGTATTACTATCGGGATGTGTTACAATTTTTTGCAACCAAAGGAACTCTTATTTGTGCCAGAGTAATTAAGTCTGGATTACTCCTACATTGTACTTCTCAACCGGTGCGTTGTTAGCCATTTCTATACCCGCACTTAGCCATTTTCGTGTATCTAAGGGATTGATGATTTCGTCTACCCATAGTCGCGAAGCAGCATACTCAGGAGTAGTCTGCTTGTTGTACCTGTTTATTATTTTGTCTAGAAGTTCTTGTTCTTTTTTAGCAGTGATTTCTTCACCTTTTTTTGCAAGGCTTGCTTTTTCTATTTGTAAAAGAACCTTAGCCGCTTGCTCTCCACCCATTACGGCTATTTTGGCAGATGGCCAGGCCAGAATAAGTCTCGGGTCATATGCTTTACCGCACATTGCATAATTCCCTGCTCCGTAGCTATTTCCTACTATCACGGTGAATTTAGGGACAGTGCTATTACTCATAGCAGATACAAGTTTTGCTCCGTCTTTGATGATGCCACCGTGTTCACTTCGGCTTCCTACCATAAATCCAGTTACGTCTTGAAGAAAAACCAAAGGGATTTTCTTCTGATTACAATTCATAATAAACCGAGCAGCTTTATCTGCACTGTCGGAGTATATCACACCACCAAACTGCATTTCACCTTTTTCGCTTTTCACTAGTTCTCTGTTATTTGCGACTATACCTACTGCCCATCCGTCGATTCGGCCATAACCGCATACTATCGTTTTGCCATAATTTTCCTTGTATTGCTCAAATTCAGATTTGTCGACCAACCTATGAATGATTTCCAACGAGTTGTATGGTTTGGATCTTTCTGCTGGGAGGTGACGCATGATGTCCTTCGCTTTTAGTTTTGGTTCGAAGGATTCTGTGCGGTTAAATCCAGCTTTTTGAAAAGAACCAATTTTATCCATGAGGTACTTGATTCTATCTAAGCACGCTTCATCGGTCGGGAATCTATCGTCTATCACACCAGATAAGTCTGTTTGAGCTTTTGATCCTCCTAGAGATTCATTGTCTATGTCTTCTCCGATAGCTGCTTTTACAAGGTAGCTCCCTGCCAAAAAGATGCTTCCAGTTTTATCCACGATAAGAGCTTCATCGCTCATAATGGGTAGATAAGCACCACCTGCAACACAGCTACCCATCACAGCACTTATTTGAGGTATGCCTCTACTACTCAGTATGGCATTGTTTCTAAATATGCGTCCGAAGTGTTCCTTGTCTGGGAAGATTTCATCTTGCATAGGAAGGAAAACACCAGCACTATCTACTAAGTAGATTATAGGTAAGTTGTTTTCTAGAGCTATTTCTTGAAACCTAAGATTCTTTTTAGCTGTAATAGGAAACCAAGCTCCTGCTTTTACTGTAGCATCATTAGCCACTACAAGACACTGACGTCCTGCTACCGATGTGATTCCTCCGACTACTCCTCCTGCTGGACAGCCTCCGTATTCTGGGTACATGTCGAACCCTACAAAAGTTCCTATTTCCAGGAAATCAGCCTCGTCATCTTTTAGGTAATCTATGCGTTCACGAGCGAGAAGTTTTCCTTTTGCTTTTTGCTTTGCAGCAGATTTTTTGCCACCACCGAGATGGATTTTTTTAGCAAATTTTTGATAGTCACTTAGAGCCATTTTATTGGTGTCTTCGTTTTTGTTAAAAGCTAAATCTTGTGCATTCATATACAGGCTCAAACGTAATGAAAATTTAACATTTTATGGCACTTGAATGAGCGTTGTAAAACTTGACTTCAACAAATTTATTAAGGATTCAAAGTGGACTTTCTGATAAGCGGGATTTAGTTTTTATTTTTATTCATAAATAGGTTGCTCAGAATGGAAGTGTTCTTAAATTTGCACCGGCTGACATAGCCAGCTCCCTCCGAACTCCCCCAGGGCAGGAATGCAGCAAGGGTAAGAGGTTGTAGCGGTATGATGTCAGCCATTTTTGTTTTTTTCTGAAAACAAATTAGGATTATCTCTATCTGCTTAATTATATCCCAAGTTATCAACTACTCTTTTTCGCTTTCGATGTAAGGATGTACATTCGCAGCAATAAAATCGTAAACCAATGAAATTTTTTGTAGATACAGCAAATTTGGAGCAAATAAAAGAAGCTCAAGACCTCGGAATACTAGACGGTGTGACGACCAACCCATCACTGATGGCCAAGGAAGGAATCACTGGAGAAGCTAATGTGAAAGCTCATTACAAGGCGATATGTGACTTGGTAGAAGGGGATATAAGTGCTGAGGTTATATCTACAGATTTTGAGGGAATGATCAAAGAAGGTCAGGAACTCGCTGCCATACACGAAAACATTGTGGTAAAAGTGCCGATGACTTTGGATGGTATCAAGGCTATAAGATGGTTTACAGACAATGGAATAAAAACCAATTGTACATTAGTGTTTTCTGCAGGGCAAGCTATTTTAGCTGCTAAAGCTGGAGCTACCTATCTTTCTCCGTTCATAGGTAGAGTAGATGACATGAATTGGGATGGTGTAGAGCTTATCGCTCAGATAGCAGACATATATGCAATCCAAGGATTTGGCACTGAGATATTGGCTGCTTCTATCCGAAATCCGCTTCATATCGTAAGAGCTGCTGAAGCCGGAGCTGATGTATGTACTTGTCCATTGAACTCTATCAAGGGGTTAGTAAAACACCCATTGACAGATATAGGTCTTGCTCAATTTTTAGCAGATCATAAAAAAGCAAATAGCTAAGTCATTTTTGTGACTGTAGGCAACTTAATAGAAAAGTAAGTTGTCTGTTAGCCATACTTCACAAGTAAAAATCGAAAGTTAGATGAATCCAATTGTAATAATTCCTACATACAATGAGAAGGAGAACATCCTTAACATGCTGGACAAAGTTATGTCATTGGACACTGCTTTTGATGTATTGGTGGTAGAT
>JBMYYN010000112.1:0-6625 GCA_049609445.1 Bacteroidia bacterium
GAAATTTCAGCTTCTTTGTCTTGTGCTATGGAAATAATAGAAAGTATAGAGAAGTACGATAATATATTAAACGTTGGGTCTGGAGGGGGATACTACACCGTTGGATTAGCGTTACACTCTCAAAAGGAGAATATCGTAGCGATTGATTACAGTGACTTTGCCAATAAATATCTCAAGAAAGTAGCTAAGATTAACAAGGTTGATGGAAAGGTGAAAGTATATAACTCTATATTAGAGGTTGATGCTAAGAGTTATAAAGAAGGTAGAAATTTGTGGATTATTGATTGCGAAGGATGTGAAAGTACTTTCTTGTTAGATGAACCGGAAAAATTTGCCAACTCAGATATCTTAGTGGAAACACATGAGTTTGTTCATTTTGACATAGTAGATAATATTTTAGAAAAGTATAGAGACACACACGAGGCAGAAGTGATAGCAAGTGTCGCAGACATGGACAAAGTGTCTGAATATCACTTACCAGAGATAAAAGAAGAGTCTCGACCACATAAATTTAAACTCTTATCTGAAAATAGAAATGTCGAGATGAAATGGATATATTTAAAAGCGAAAAAAACAAATGCTAAGTAAACAACAAATTGCACAAAGAATAGCTAAAGAGCTAAAGGACGGATACTACGTAAATCTAGGAATTGGAATTCCTACTTTGGTTGCGAACTATGTACCTGAGGGTATAGAAGTGACTTTACAATCTGAAAATGGACTACTCGGTATGGGGCCGTTCCCTACAGAAGAAAATATAGATGCTGACTTGATTAATGCAGGTAAGCAGACCGTAACGACGCTTCCAGGCTCTGTATTTTTTGATAGTGCGACTAGTTTTGCAATGATAAGGAGTGGGAGAGTGGATTTGACGGTTCTTGGAGCTATGGAGGTCAACGACAAAGGAGATATAGCCAATTGGAAAATACCTGGAAAGATGGTGAAAGGAATGGGAGGAGCTATGGACTTAGTAGCTTCTGCTCAAAATATTATCGTAGCGATGCAGCATACCAACAGAGCTGGTCAAAGTAAACTATTGAAAGAGTTGACCTTGCCAGTTACAGGGTTAGGTTGCGTGAAAAAAGTTGTTACAAATCTTTGTGTTATGGATGTAACAGAAAGAGGATTTGAACTTAAAGAATTAGCACCAGGAGTGAGTGTTGAAGATGTTCAAAATGCCACTCTAGGTACCTTAATTGTAGAAGGAGAGATTCCTGTTATTGAGTTTTAATGCTCAACTAGTTCTTTATCATTCTGCTACCTAGGGCTATAATTATACCTCCTGTTAGGAACATAATTAAGCTATAAACAGCTGGTGCAATAGCATAATTTTCATTCATCAATATGCCCGACGCTATTGCTATAGCCATCGTGCCGTTTTGAATTCCTGATTCTATAGACACGGTCAGTGACTGAGCTAAATTTAATTTTACAATACGTGCTGTTAGATACCCAACCAATAAGGTAGCAATATTGACCGTCAATGTGGTAATACCTGCTTGTTCTAGGTATGGGATAAGATCTGCTTTCTTTTTCAGTACTAGGCCTATAATTACGAGAAACAGTACTACTCCAGATGCAATTTTGACGGGTTTGTTCATTCTATCGGCAAAAGCTGGTTTTGATTTTTTTAAGGCCATCCCTAACGAAACAGGAATGATGACAATAACGAAGATCTGAATTACAGTCTTAAGCTTGTCTATCTGAATCATTTCATTGGCTTCAAGAAAATGATTCAAGGCAAAGTCGACGACAAATGGAATCGTAAAAATAGTGATGAGACTATTTGCGGTAGTTAGAGAAACGGAGAGTCCCGTGTCTCCTTTTGCTAGAAAGGTTATTAGATTGGAAGTAGGTCCTCCTGGACATGCTGCGAGTATCATGACTCCAATCGCTATTTCAGTGTCTACACCTAGTGCTGTGACAATGAAGAATGCTATGAGCGGGAGTAAGATAATTTGGTTTATCAAGCCGATCATCATAGCCTTGGGTTGCTGAAATAGTCTGATGAAGTCTTCTTTGACAAGAGACAGCCCCATGCCGAACATGATGATAATGAGAGCGACAGCGAGTACAATAGTTCCTATATCCATTTTGATTTGATTAGTTGTTTTATGATTTGGGTTAGACTTTTAAGCAATTGTGATTAGCTCATTTCAACAAATGTAAGTGATTCTATACACAAGAATGATTTGGCTATCATCGGTTTCGAGCGATAAGGAGAAGAGAGTCGTTCTCTTCAAACTCAGTATATTCATCAAGTAGGAGTATCTCAAAGGACTGACTAAAGTGTGATTTTAAATCAGATTCGTCATGATAGTTCACAAACATTCCTTTGAATATTTCGGACCCTTTTCCCTTCCAAAATGAGTGACACACTATACCATTTGTATTTAGGATTTCGTGTTGTCTTTTTATAGAATCAGCCAATTCATCATCTGTCAAGTGATGCAATACCTTGTTGGAATATATTCCGTCAAATTTTTGATCGGTATCTATCGTAGCTGCGTTAAGTTGTAAAAATGGATCATTTGGATATGTGCTGTTCAAGTGTTGGACGAACTCAATGGAATAGTCAGAACCTGTGACTTGATACTGTTTGTTTAATATTTTAAAATCACTTCCAGGTCCAGAACCCAGTTCAAGCAATTTTGAATTGGTAGCAAGTACATTCTTGAGCTTTTCTATATTGTTTTTTCCATCAAACCCTTTGGCAGCTTGAATGTATTTTGTCACGGACTCTTTTGTGTGATAGTATCTGTCTTCCATACTTTATGTTTCTGATTCCGAATGTAATATTTATGGCCTTATTTCATTTGTCAAATGTTCGAATAGAATCTTTTAGGACAAATGCATTAGTCTACGTCTTATTTCAAGTTAAAATTTCATTCGTATTTTTGAGAAAATCAATATTATAATTTAACACCAAATCAATATGAAATTTATTAAGTATTTACTCATCCTAGTCGTTGTAGCAGTAGTTGTCTTTATCGGAAGCGGACTTCTAAGACCAAGTCAGACCTATAGCAGTGAGATCACCGTAGAGAAGTCCATAGAGGAAGCTTGGGCCGTGATGCAAGATGATAGCAAAACAAGTCAGTGGCTTAAGTCTATCACAGATGTGAAACACGTGAGCGGAGACAAAGGAAAAGTAGGGGGTGTCACGGAGTATACATTTACCGATGATGGACAGGAATCTAAAGTGTTGGAAACGATTACATCCGTTGTGCCTAATGAGCATATAGCCATGGATTTTGTGATGCCTGACGTGATGACGATGGATTACAAAATGGAAATAAGTGAGAAAGATGGCAAAACACATATCAAATCCTCCACGATAGCTGAAGGTACAGGATTGTTTATGCAGTCAATGTTTTCATTCATGGGGAGCTCACTCAAGGCTCAAGAAGATGAGAATATGAACAACCTCAAAGAGGTGATAGATAACAATACAACAGATTACTTCCCAGTTCCAGAGCCAATCGAAGAAGTGGAAGTAGTAGAGGTAGTGGGTAACGAAGGTTAGTCTTTCTGATCGAATTTCTATCCAGCATACATGAATGTTAGCTTCAGGTCCGTATTTACATAGTTTTACGATTTTTAACATTTCGTTTTTCGAAAATGGTAAACTACACAACTACATTTGTGAGACAAATCTGAAATGAATATGCGTGTCAAAATATTAATCGCAGGAATCGCATTGGTAGGTGTAGCTCTTGCAGCCAGTCTCAATGGCGATGTATTGGTTGCTCAAGATAAGGAACCAAAAGTAGATGAGAAGTCTAAAAACTACTACTATGTTCATTCTAGACTAGGTAAGTCTACGAGTCCCCAGACCTTAAAAACAGCTAAAAATATAGCCGATATTATCGAGTATTATCCTAGCACTTGGATTACCGACTATGATTCTGTGGTCTTACATACTACAAGCAATGGGAGACAGTACAAAGCCAAAAGTAAAGATGCAGCTCTGACTTCACGTCAACAGGAAATCATTAGCTCTGCGGATATGTTTTCATATGTTGTTTTTTTTGTGAAGTATAAAGAGACCAATTCGATCACCAAGGAAGTGGAAGAGAAGGAAATGCTTCAAAAGATCTATGTGCGACCAGAGACCCAGGCAATCTATCCGGAAGGGATAGGAGAACTTCAAGATTTTTTGAGAAACAACAGTGAAGAAGAAGTTACAAAACGAAATCCGGAAATTGGATTTGTTGCCATTGCTAATTTTACCATAAATGAAGAGGGGAGACCTGAAGATATAGAGATTTCTGAGTCATCTCATTATGAAGGGATAGATGAAGTTCTAATCTCAGTCATCCGTGATATGCCTACTTGGACGCCTGCTAAGGATCTCAATGGGAATAAGGTTAAACAAAAATTTGAGTTTGTTTTTGGTTATGGTAGAGGAGATGGCGGTGAGTGTTAGTAGGACTTGCCAATCGGGTTTATAGTGTTTTCTTGATTTTTATTCAGAGAGCTTTACTATTTCTGATAGTACCCACCAAATATGATCATCATCTCGTCAGTACTCAATAGACCAAATTGTATAGCTTCATCAGTAGTATTGTTATAGGTAACTACATTTCTAAGTCCTTCTCCAGGAAATAGCTCAAGCGGTGGGTCGTACTTCTTGATCTCGGGATGTTCCCAGTCATTGGTGTAGTAAATTAACTCACCGTCTCGTTGACCTCCTTTTATGTAAATTTTGAATTCAGTCATTTGCTTATGTGCGTGAGCCGTAAGCATGAATATGTTTCGAGTATCGTTAAACTGATACTCCGATGTGAGAGTGGTTTCTTTATTGGGCGGCAGGTAGATTTTTGATCGGTTTAGAAATAGGTTCTGAGCCTCATACATGACCTCACTCTTGTCTACGGTGTGAAGGTTTACATAGACCTCTCCGGTGATGTCTTCTATGCCATAGTTGACATAGTGCGAGTTCATGTCCAATCCTGCTCCTGCTTTGAATTTCTGTGCTACACCATCAGGAAAAGTATAATCAGTATTTCTAAATTGTGTACCAAATACGAATACTTGATCTTCGAGACTTTGCACAGTGCTGAGGATTGCATTGCCATTTTTATCTCTGATATCCCTTAGTATGTCTTTTTGCGGTAGGTGGGCATTTTCGTTGAAGTCATACAAGATCAGGTGGTGCGTGCCAGGTCTCATAATGCTCTGGATCCGGTCCACATAGATATCCTCTGTATTATTCAATAGCTTGTATGAAAACAGCTCCCGTTCAAAATTAGTCTCTACGTTAAATGGCCCAAGATGCAATTGAACTCCTGAAGATGGAGGTGTCAATGCCTCGAAAGAAGAACTGTCTGGTGTAAAATATGATTTGTCATCCAATAAACTAATGCTGGCTACTTCTCCAGTTTCTGGAGCACCTGAGATTATCCACTGCCTGATGAATTCGATTTCGCCGTAGGTAAGCGGTATGTTTCCAGGTGGCATGATTTCTCCATACTCGGGATGGTCTTCGTAGAAATGTTCTTGGTTTGGAGCATTAATCTTTTCCCAAAAAAACGAATTGTACAAACTCTCCAGTCCGTTGCGTTCTACCAATTTGAGACCGTCTAAGGCTGCATCTATGTTGAAAGGTTTTCGGTCTATCAAGCTCATATACGCCAAGTCTTCAGTCAATACTAGGTTGGATTGCTTAGCTTGGCTACTACCTGCTACGTGACACGAAATACACTTGACATCAAGGATATCATGTTGGATGACCTCCCAAGTAGAAAGAGGCTCAACTTCTACTGCAGCTTTTTCCTTGCAGCTGTATGCGAGGATTAGAATTCCAAAAGCAATAGAAGTAAATAATTTGTATTTCATACGATTGACATATTTAAGTAGGAGTTATGTGATAACGAATATAGTCATTATGGAGTATAGAACGGTTTGTGTATGCTCGTAGCGGAATAATCCGTAAAAACATTCTTATAACTCGCAGAGTGTAAAACTGCAATGAATTCTGTTAAGGGTTTTAGCCGTAAATAGCGGTACACAATGTTGATAACCGTTTCATTTAATTCTCACCTAGGAGATGCTTAGAAAGTTCCCAATTTGAATCAGGGTCCATTCGATAATCAAATGGTAGTGGGTGTTCTTCTGTTTCGATAATCCTTTTAAGTTCTTTATCGGCAATCTCGGGGTCATGAATTTTCCAAATCAATTCTCTCGTTTTATTCCATGTCAATCGACCTAGGAATAACCCATTTGGATGTTTAGGGTTATCTCCTTTTAGCAGATCTTCTAGATATTCACAAAATGGATCAGTTTCTTCCCGTTCTTTTTGGGATGGCATTCCATTTTCAATTAAGTCATTATAATAAATCACAACTGATAAATGATAGCCGAATACTTTTCTTTCTTTGAATTGTTTTAATGAATCCGCAATTACTCCGATTCCAGGTAAATCATCTTGATTGAATTCAATGGTGGAATAAGCCTCTTCCGGAAAGAATACTCTAATTTCATTAGATTCTAGGCGAGAATTCTCATTTTTATTTTTTTTATTAAACAGCTTCTTAAAAAGTCCCATCGTATGTTTTGCTTATAGCGGCTAACGTTTAGTATATGGCAAGTAGGGCAGTAGAAAGCGATAAACTTTCAAGTT
>JBMYYN010000113.1:0-6618 GCA_049609445.1 Bacteroidia bacterium
AAATCCTTCGTCTATACTTGCAAAGAGATACTTCAACCAAGTTTCAAAATGTTCTTTTGTAATGGGAGTTTTTTTAGCCATATCTAAGTGTGGTTGCATAGCATTATTGCGATATGCTCCAGACCCAAACAAAATTCCGTCCCAAAAATCTACAAGAATAGGGAAGTGGTGTTCTAGATCAACTTTGACAACTTCCGTAAATAAATATGAAATAGAAGGGTCTACTAGAAGCTTGTCATAGAAGCTCCTCATGATGGTCATGATTTCATCTCTGGTCTCAATGTCTTTCATCTATGGGTTACTTTATCAATACTCCGTTATCCCAGTTTTCTGATTTCCACTTTCCACCATCATGCTTCCAGTACTCCCATTTACCATGCTTCATATCATCGATAAATTCTCCTTGACACTTACCAAATAAGTTGGTAGCCCCGAGCTTCCATTTACCGTTTTTCTTTCCTTTTATATATGAACCCTCGTCAGGTCCACCTTCAGCAAACTTGTGCTCTACCCAAGGTCCAGTCTTTAGACCTTCGGAGTAACTTCCGTAGGTATCTAACCCCTCACGTTTAAAAAGCTTATACTCACCGTCTAGAAGCCCATTTTTGTACGTTGAAATTTCCAATGGTTGTTCACTCATCGTATACAGGATCGATTGACCTTCGAGCTTACCCATCTTGTAGGTCTGAAGCTGCATCAGCTTACCTTCTAGTGTATATGTTTTACGTTCTCCATCCTGAAATCCATTGACATAGTATCCAGTCTCGGCTACCTGCTCACTGATATGGTAGAACGTACTTTTTCCATGTCTCATACCATCTTTGTAATGTACTTCTTTTCTCTTGTAACCGTCTCTATCATAAGAAGTTACAAGTCCATCAGGCTTCCCATTTTTGTAGGTTCCAGTTTGCTCTTTTTTACCATTGGTATGGTATATAATAAAGGCACCTTCTTCTTTACCATTCTTGAACGTTACTTGCTTCTTTCGAGTTCCATTCTTTTCAAAAGACATGTAGGCTCCGTTGAGCACTCCATCTTTGTATGAGCATTCTACTTCTGGAGCTCCGTTATCAAAAAACGTTTTAAATGAACCGTGTCTAACCCCATTTTTGTATGATATTTCTTGATCTTGTCTTCCGTTTTCATACCAACTTTTAAACTGACCATGAATACGCCCGTCCTTCCAAGTGACACGCTGCATCGGTTTATTGTTGCTAGGCCAAAGCAGTAGAGATTCTCCTGAATACGGAGTGTTTTGATAATGATAGGTACCGTTATCTTGTTTAGTCAATTTTGCAAAAGCTACTTTGTTCTGTGCTTGTGACACAAAACACTGAAGCAGAATCAGCATTACGAAAGCGTTTCTCATCTAATTATAATAATGAGTGGCAAAGATATTTATTGTGTACTCTCTATAGACAAACAGTTTTTAACGATTTGTCCTATATCTTGTTCCACCATACATCTAAAATGTCCCCGAGGGCATACTTTACTTCCAAGCTTGCTGCATGGATTGCATTTTAATGGAACTATATGATTGTGAATTTGACCTTTTTTAGGTCTATAAGCATACATCCCAAAATGTGGGTGTGTATTTCCCCAAATTGATATGATTGGTGTATCAAACGCAGAGGCTATGTGCATCATTCCTGTATCTCCAGTTATGAATTTATTTGCGTTTTTTATGACGTAAGCCGATTCGTGGAAGCTCAATTTGTTGCACAAATTGACCACTCTATTAGCAGGCAATTGTTGTGTGATTGATTTAGATTTTTGCTCATCCGCTTCACCTCCTCCTATGAGCACTATGGGCTCGTTTAATCGTTTAATGACATTTAAAATCACATCTTCCGGTATTTGTTTTGTTTGATAGGTTCCTCCTATAGCTGTACAAATAAATCGGTGAGATTCAAGACCGAAATCTTGAAGATTCATGGAAAAGTCTGCAGGAAAATGATAGTCCAAACCTTCTTGGTCATTTACCAGATCCAATTCTTTCAGTCCATCAAAATATCTATCTACGAGATGCTTGTCTGGCATTAGATTGATTTTAAAATTTGACAAAAGCCATTTCTGAATATTTAGTTTTTTATAAGAATACCATTTTGCAGGCTTCAGATGAGCTTTCAGTTTTCGTGTTCTTAGATTTTTGTGAAGGTCTATAACTATATCAAAATCCTCTTTCTTGAGTTTAGAAATGGTTTCTTGCTCATTGTCTGTGTCCAATGAGTACACTCTATTAAGATTTCTATTATTTGATATAAGCTCAGAAAACTGTGATTTCGTAAGAAAATCTATTTCTGCTTCAGGATATTTTTGGCGTACGGCCCTTATGATAGGAGTAGTGATGACTATATCTCCAATGGAACTAAACCGTATTATTAAAACCTTCATACTTAGTTAAGTGATTCTAAGTTGTTAGTGAGGAAACAATTACATATCTGTTTTCCGTTCCAATTACTTGAACATCAGCACCTTTGTCTATAAATTCACCAAATGTTTTGGCTTCGTATATGACATCATCGATAGATATCCTTCCCATTGGACGCAGTGCAGTGTTGGCTATTCCTGTTTGCCCCTTTAGATTAGAAATATCTAAGTTTTCTTGTTGGATATTTACCTGTCCTTCGATTGTGTCATTAATTACTAGGCGTTGAAACATTTTGGAATCGATGAACCTACTTCCGAAGAAGTACATCACACCAAATAGTCCCAAAATGGCAAAGAGGACACTTGCCATAGCATTGTTAAGCTCAACGTCATTGGTTCCTGAGAAATCGAAGTTGACATTGTTAATCATGCTCAATATTAGAGAGCCAAGCACAAGTAGAATACCGCTGATACCTGCGACACCAAAACCTGGAATCACAAAGACCTCTAAAGCGACCAAAACGATACCTAAAACAAAGAGTAAAATCTCCCAATTCTCAGCGAGACCATCCAAATACAAAGGAGCAAAATAGGCTATAGCTGCCACAATAGCAGCGGCTAAAGGAAAGCCTATGCCAGGAGTTTGTAGTTCAAAATATATACCGCCCATCATCAGTAATATAAGCACTGATCTCAGAGCTGGATTTGCAAAGAATGCTACCATTTTATCTAAGTAGCTAGGTTCCACTTTTATAAGTTCAACATTTTTGAATTCATTAATATTCAGTATTTCATCAATAGATTCAACTACTCCCTCACAATATCCCCATTCTAAGGCTTCTTCGGTTGTCAGAGTTATTACTTTGGTAGAATCATCTAATCCTTCTACTACCACTCGTTCGTCAACCATGCCTTCAGCGATATCAGGATTACGGACATATTGATAAGTAGTATCTGTCCCCGCTATGATAGTGTCTTTTCCGTGACTTTCTGCAGTAGACCTCATTTGCTTACGCATATAGCTTTGATACTTATCTGGAGCCTTAGCACCGTCTTCATTTACTACGGTTGTGGCTCCAATACTACTTCCTTTACGCATATAGATTTTATCACAGGCAAGTGAGATTAGAGCTCCTGCACTAGCTGCATTATTGTCTATAAAGACATATGATGGGATATCTACATTGAGAAGCCGTGTACGGATAGAATCTGCGTCCGTTACATATCCACCATAGGTATTCATATGAACAACTATTGCTTTGGCATTTATTTCAATTGCTTTGTCTATGGCTTTATTTGTTATTCTCGTGGCAGCAGGGTTTATCTCATGTTTCAAATCAAAAACTACTACTTTTTGAGAAGAATCTTGAGCAAATGATACAATACAGGACAGGAGAAATATCAGTTGGACGAAGAAATGTTTCATTTTAACAACAATACTACAAATACCTACAATAAAGTGAATAACTAAATGTTAAATCAAGTAATATCATAGATAAATTTGCATCAACAATGAAAGGTATAATTGCATTCATAGCTCTTTTTTGTACGATAAACGTATTCGCACATAAAACGGACTCTATAGGCACGAAGGTGAAGAACGATAAGGTTTACATTTTGCACAAAATTGTAAAAGGTGACGGACTTTACAGTTTGAGTAAAAAGTATGGAGTAAGTTTAAAGTCTATTATAGATGAAAATCCAGGTAGTGATCAAGTTGTGAAAATTGACCAAGTTCTCCTGATTCCTACAGATAGAGTTCCAGAACTAAAAGAGAAGGTAGTTGATGACTACTTCTCAAGTGGTGCAAAATTCAAAGACAAGCCAAGACTTAATGATAAAGAAAGTGGAATGGAGTCGGTTAGTACTTTTGCTAAGTATCACAAAGTAGAAGCTGGTCAGACACTTTATGCGATTTCAAAAATGTACAATACCAGTGTGGAGATGATCAAAAACCTGAATGGATTGGAATCTGATGTGCTATCTGAAGGGCAAAGAATACTGGTACACGATGGTAAAGCAACGACAAAAGAGGTGGAGAAAAAGGATATAGTCGAGACTGATTATACCAAAATGAAGAAGGAGATTGAGAATGATAAAAATTCAGAAAATGGCATAGAAACCGTAGTGGAAACTGAATCTACTCAAAACTCATCTGGATATTCGATTAAGATAGAAAAGCTTAAGGAATACAATATTGAAAAGGTTGAAGAAACGGGTTTTGCTACCGTTGATGGGGAAGATATACCTAAAGATAAAAATTTTGCTAAACACTTCAACGCACCTATTGGTACTGTGATAATGGTCAGCAATCCAACGACAAAAAGTTCAGTATTCGTGAAAGTTATCGGGAATTTTTCTAATGCTGACGATAGCTCTAAAGTCATACATCTAAGCGAGCAGTCTTCTGATCAGATAGGCATAGTTGATGGAGATAAGATCATTCTTAGCTATGCTCGCTAAGAAATTTTGGTCTAACCATACTGTAAACGCTTTCCTAATTCTCAGTTTTATTGGATTTACGGCACTATGGTATTCCGAGTTTATTATTAGTGTGGTTACCGCAGTTGCGGTTGTCATTTCAATAATTTCCTATAGAAAGGGGAATTCTAGGGCCTATAACGGTCTTTTTTTGAGCTTACTTTTTATACTGGCTTTAGCCATTCTTGACGCGGTGTTTCACATAGGAGGCAAGGTCTCTGGGGCAAAATTGTTGCTAGCCGTAGGAATGGTTGGAGTAGGGATAGCTTCTTTTAAGGTGTTTGAGGATGCTAAAAGGAAGAATCTCATAACCCTATTTATTGGGATGCTGGCTTGTGTGTCTGTGATTAATATTATAGCTGTATCTGGTTATTTGACTAATAAGGAATATTTAGACCAAATGCTTTTACAGAGCAAGAGTATTCCTATACCTAATATGCATCACATTCATTTTGGAATTATCAATGCACTGGTTATTATTGGGTCAGTGGGTACATTGGTATTAGGTGTTTTGAGTAGGATACAACGCAATCTAACCATTGTCCTCCTAACTATCTGTTTGATTTCTTTTCATATACTTAGTTCTAGGACAGGTTTAGTTTCGTTTTATTCAGGCACAGTAGTCACACTCATAGTATACTCCATTCAGCAAAAAAAATACAAAGTGCTATTCACTGGAGTCTTAAGCATGATTTTTCTCGTTGCGGGATCATACACTCTTAGCTCGTCTTTTCAAAACAAAATATCAAACAGCATAGAGGATATCAATAGCTGGGGAAAAGGCGATGAAGTGAATCATAAATCTATGGGTATGAGAATAGAGGCATACAAGATGTGCCTCCAAGTTTTATTAGAGAACCCCATAGGCGTAGGTTCAGATGCTCAGTCCAAAGTTCAGCAGGAGATGTATATCTCACAGAACACAGTCCTAACTAAAGAAAATAGGGTAGGACCACACAATCAATTTTTAGAGTTTGGTGTGAAATATGGTTGGTTAGGAGTATTAGGGATTTTAGTATTTCTACTTTCGCTTATGAAACTACTACCTCAGTCTTCGGCGTTTTACTTTGGAATTGTTACAATAATCCTCGTTTCTTTACAGTTTGAGTCGTTGTTCGAACGTCAAAAAAGTATATACTTCTGTATGACATTAATTCCTTTATTCTATTTCCTTTTAGAAAAAAGACAATTAAATGCCAAAATCTAGTGTTAGTTATAAAAAGGTTGGCATTAAATTTGAACTGTAATTGGTATATGAGGTATTTGTTAGGTCTTTTCTTATTATTTAGTGTATTCATATCATATTCTCAGGATGATGGAGAGGTATTTGATAATGATGATGATATAGAGATAGCCGGCAATAATTCAGAATTTAAGGATAAGTTTTATCTCGGGTTCAGTAACTCTTATTTGATAGATTTTATTACTTCACCTCTCACTACATCAAACTACATCACATACGATCCACCAATTGAACCAGATGGTCCAAGTATTCCAGTGAACAATCCTAATGCTGCCCAGACGGTATATTCTTCACTTTTTAGCATAGGAATAGAGCCTAGATACAATTTGGTTGACCTAAAAGATAATATTGCTTTAGCGATAGCTGCTCCTCTCTCCATAGGGTTTGGGCAAGCTCAACCTGCCGTCAATGCCGTTGGAGGAGCGGGTTTTGGACATTTACAGGTTCCTGTTTTATTAAAGCTATACTCAGGTGCAGCATCCACTTATGAAGCAACTGATGATTTTGGTATAAGTGTAGGAGCT
>JBMYYN010000114.1:0-6588 GCA_049609445.1 Bacteroidia bacterium
GCGGCTAATTTGCTCGTTTTTACATTTCTTATAAAGTACAGCTCATTTAGAACTTTATGTTCCTTAAAATATGTGTAGGCTTCTTTAAAAATGTCACCAAAATCTTCTGAAATTGGCCAAATTTCATCTTCTTCTAACTCTTTGAATATAAACTCCGCCACATTATGGTCTTCGTCGAATTCTCTATCAGCATATAAGATCAAAGACTTTAAAAGTTCTTCTTCTTGATAGTTCTTCTTTTTCTCTTGTAGAATCTCAGGAGTGCTGTACTGCGAAAAATCTGGCACATATTCAAATCCCGGAGGTGGGCCAGGAGGGTGATTTAACTCCTCTTGTCTCGCTTCTCTTCTGTTTTCTCGATCCTTTTGTTTACGATTGTCTAGTTTAAACTTATTGACCTCATCTACAAGAATGCGTTCAGGAATCTGTAACAGAGTCGCGGTTTCATTGATGTAGGCTGCTCTTTTCAGAGGGTCCGGGATAACTGCTATATTCTCCGCAACTGTTCTTGCAGCATCCGCTTTTTTTATCGGGTCATGCTTATCCTCTCCTAGTTTTAGATCAGCTACCAGCTCTAAAAAATTTTGTGATTTCTCCTCTACGTACTCTTGAAACTTAGATGTGCCATTCTTTTGAATGAAACTATCGGGATCTTCATCTTCAGGAAACAAGGCTACTTTGACATTCAATCCTGCTGCCAAAAGAGTTCCTACGTGTTTTAAACTCGCATTGATACCTGCCGTATCTCCATCAAACAATAAGGTTATATTATGACTAAATCTTTTCAGTAATCTCGCTTGCTCTGGGGTAAATGCAGTACCACTTGCCGCCACGACGTTTTCAACTCCACTTTGGTTTAAGCTGACCACATCCATATACCCTTCTACCAGATATGCTCTGTCTATAATCCGAATTTCATTCTTGCTTATGTGAAGCCCGTACAGCTCTTTACGCTTCTCATAAACTATGGTCTCTGGACTATTCAGGTACTTCGGAGCTTTAGTATCCTTTTTTATTATTCTACCACCAAATCCCAATACCTTTCCACTCACATTGAAGATAGGAAAGACTATTCTTTCTATGAAGGTATCTCTAAGATTGCCCTCTACTAAAGTCTGTTCTTCATTGATTTTTTTAACCAATCCGGCATCAAATAGTTGCTGTACAGTGTAACCATTTTTCAGCCCTTCCTCCAGTAGATGAGTCCTGCTCGTCCCACTTAATCCTACGAAGAACTTATCTATCGTCTGCTGATTTATACCTCGTTCTGTCAAGTATGGTTTGTAGATCACTTTACCGTCTTGACTTTCATTCAATCTCTCATAAAAATGGTTCTTGGCAAACTCTAAGCATGAGTAAACTCCATCTTTGATGCGAGCTTCCTCCTTCAGTTCATCCACGTCTATATCATCTTCCTCTATAGGAATATTATACTTATCTGCCAGATGCTTTATGGCCAGTGGATACGAAAGGCCTTCATGCTCCATCACAAACTGAAAAATATTTCCACCTTGTCCGCAACTAAAACATTTAAAGATACCCTTACTAGGAGATACACTCATACTAGGACTCTTGTCGTCGTGAAATGGACATAGACCCTTGTAATTAGCTCCGGCTCTCTTAAGAGTCACATATTCACCTACCACCTCTTCTATCGGTGCTACGTCAAATATTTTATCTATGATAGCCTGAGGAATCATTCGTAGCTACAAAGGAAAGAAAAAAACTCGTAGCCAAAACGATGACTATGGGTCTATTAAAGATTAATTTACCTTTGCTCTATGAACCTATCTGATAGGATAAAACAACTCGCCGAAGCAAACTATTCTGATCTCATCCAGACACGAAGACATCTTCATCAAAACCCAGAACTCAGTTTTGAAGAATATGAAACAACGGCTTTTATAGCTAACAAGTTAAAGGGTTTAGGATATGACCTTGAAAAAATCACCGAAACTGGTGGATATATAGATGTAAAGGGTAAGAACCCTGACAGCAAAATTATAGCCATACGGGGAGACATAGATGCACTTCCGATACTAGAGCTAAATGAAAAAGAGTACACTTCCAAAAACGAAGGTGTAATGCACGCTTGTGGCCACGATGTGCACACCACTTGTATACTCGGTGCTATTCAAATTTTAGATGGCCTAAAAGACCAATTTGAAGGAACTGTTCGCTGTATATTTCAACCTGGAGAAGAAAAACTACCTGGAGGAGCAAGTATAATGATCAAGAAAGGAGTACTTCAAAACCCTAGCGTAGAGAAAATAATTGGTCAGCACGTCATGCCACTTATAGATGCTGGGAAGGTGGGTTTCAGAAGTGGATTGTATATGGCAAGTGCGGATGAAATCTATATAAAAGTAATAGGAAAAGGTGGACATGGTGCTCATCCTCATCAGAATATAGACCCTGTGGCTATAGCTGCTCAGATCATCACTCAACTTCAAACCGTGGTAAGCAGACATGCCAAGCCAAGTATCCCAAGTGTTGTGAGCATAGGAAAGGTCATCGCAAATGGAGCTACCAATATCATCCCTGACGAAGTATATATGGAAGGAACCTTTAGGACATATGATGAGGAATGGAGAATGAGAGCTCACAAGCTCATCGAAAAGATATGTAATGACACTGCAGAAATGCATGGAGCTATATGTGAGGCTGAAGTGAAAAAGGGATATCCATTCCTCAAAAACGATGTAGAGCTTTCTGAAAACACTAAGTCCTGGGCCATTGACTATTTAGGTGCAGAAAACGTAGAAGACCTTGAAATTTGGCCAGCAGGTGAAGATTTCGCGTATTATTCTCAAGAGATTCCTGCTTCCTTTTATAGATTGGGTATCAGAAATGAAAGTCAAAACATCACATCTATGCTTCATACTCCTACCTTTGACATAGATGAAAAAGCCCTAAAAGTCGGGACTGGACTGATGGCATACCTCGCTATTCGGGAGTTAACCAGCTAGGTCAGGTCTAAATGTCTCAAAAGAACCACAAACAGCAACTTGGAAAAGAAGGTGAAAATATAGCTTCGGCTCATCTCGTGAACAAAGGGTATAAAATCCTAGCTAGAAACTATCGGAGTGGAAAATCGGAAATAGATATCATTGCCACACATGATGATTGGCTTATAGCAGTAGAAGTAAAAACAAGAGAGTCTGACAAGTATGGCAATCCTGAAGAGAACGTGAATGTCCATAAAATAAAAATGCTAGCTCAAGGAATGGAAGACTACATGATTGAGCGAGATCTAGATCAAAATGTCCGATACGATATTATATCCATCATCAAAAATCAGTATAAAACGGAAGTAACACATTTTGAAGATGCCTTTTGGCCGGGGTTGTATTAAGTCCATGTCTCTGATTTTAAATCATTTTAAGGATTCCTAATCTGACCGTATATTGTAGTATGAAAAAATACTTGCCAATTCTTTTACGTTTTGTACCTGCTATCATCATGTTGCAAACTTTATATTTCAAATTCAGTGGAGCTCCTGAGAGTGTTTACATCTTTGAAACACTTGGATTAGAGCCAGAGGGAAGAATTGGAAGTGGAGTAGCTGAGCTGATTGCATCGATTCTGCTGCTTATACCCAAGACTGCCTGGGCAGGTGCTGGATTAGCCTTAGGAATCATAAGTGGAGCTATTATGTCCCATCTGACGACACTCGGAATAGAGGTACAAGGAGATGGCGGTTATTTATTTGCACTAGCTCTTGTCGTATTTGTGTGTAGTGTTATTGTGCTTTGGATGGAGCGGAAGAAGATCCCAGTTGTAGGTAAACTTATATCATAGCAAATAGAAGTATACTTAAATTAATACCTTTGAGACCATGACTCTAATTACCCGGTTTGGTCTAATCAACGGCCCTTGTTTTGGACCACTTGACGGTCTACCATTCTCCTTACCACCTGCTTCGCCTTTTGCCGATTCAATTATATTTATCGGTATGGCACCCGTTATAGTCGTCTTTCTGTATGTAACATTCCTAACCTTAAGAAAAAGAAAAATAGAAAACATAAACGATTCTGCATTGGATTGAATTTTCTAATCTAGTCCAATGGATGTACTTGCACGCTCTAATGCACGATTATAATTTTCAGGGTTTCGAATAGGGCTATATCTAATTGGGGAATCTGAAATTATTAATAGTCCAAGCATTTCTTTTTCAGTTAAGGAATGAACTGATGTTCCAAAATATTTCATAGAGGCTTCATGAATAGTCCTACATGTTAGACCATAATACTGATACGTATTTAGATAATTGAGCATCTCTCTCTTTGTAAGCGTTTTTTCAAGGTACAAAGACAAAACGACTATATGCCAATGACGTTTTCCCATGGTGTCTGGGGGCATCAATCTAGCTAGTTCAAGACCAAGACATCGGTAATCCCTGTACCGATTAAATAACTCATTGTACAATGAACTAAATACTAAAGGTAAAAACCTTTTGATTTTGCTCCCACCATACTTCTCATAGATTTCAAAGTGCAACTCAGGAAGAACTGGTTCATCTTGCACTATTCGAGTTATCTCTGCTAATCTATCAGATGTGTAATACTGTTCTATACTATTGTCTAAGTATACGTACAGCCCTACCATTAGCAACATCCCACATACGGCAAAAACACCAAAAACCTTAATTAAGATTCGCAAGAATTGCACGCTACATCTTCACAATTTTCCGACGCACTACCCCGCCATTTTCTCCATAGAAGCTAGCATAGTACGTTCCTTTGGTGAGAACCGACACATCGGATTGGATCCAAGTCTGAGAAATGACAATCTGCTCATCATAGACCAGTTTTCCTTGAATATCTCGCAACTCAAATCGTCCATTGGTAGGCACTTGCATCTTCCAATACAGCATATTATTTACTGGATTATTGATAATAAGCTGATTCGAAAATTGTAAATCATTACTACTATTCACACTTCTACCTATAGACAGCTTCATGTAGACCGGCAAGTGATCGCTCATATTATATAAAGCTGTTAACACATTTGAAGGAACAGAATTATTGGCTGGAGAGATCAAGCTTTGGTTGAAATGTTTTCCATCGTTTCCTACTGCTGTATAACTGCCTGGAACATAACTTATTCCTCTGGTATCTGATATCACTTCTTGACCGCAAAGTATAAAATCAAAACGATCGTCTAATGCTCCCGAACTAGCACATCCATTACTACTACTCTTCGTACTTTGTGTATGGATAGAGGCAAAAGTGGAGCTATTGTTCCAGCTACCACTTCTATTTATAGGGTCTTTGAAATCTAAATTAGAATTACTATTCTGTACCAAAGACTTATAACTAGCCTCATTTGCCGATCTTACATTAAAGTCTCCAGCAATGAAGTAATTGTGGTCACTGTAATTTTCCTCATGATGCTTCATTATGGCATCAGTCATTTCCTTTCTCTCTGCTTGGTCAGATGATGTACTGCCTGCTTTTAGATGTGCTACATAAACTGTTAAATACGTAGTGTCGCCCTCATTCAATTTTTTAACATCATTATAGTACAAAGTATATACGTCAATCAAACGAACTAGAAATGAATTGTTCAATGCTCGCTCTATCTTTGACTGATTATACAGAATAAATTTATTCTTGTTGTAATACAGCATATTACACAAACTAGAATTTCCTGCATATGCACATTGCTTAAAGTAGGTTCTGCCATCCTTGTTAAGAGCATTGTCCAGAAGACGTCTAGCAGCTGTACCTCCATCACCAGCCATCTCGTTGACGGTAATTATATCCGGCAGTAGATGACCTATAATCGTCTTCATATACCCTTCTTTGGCAGAAGGACTATTATTGGAAGCGGTACAGTACGTGGTAATATTCCTATAATTCAATAGGTTATAATGCATAAAACCAACTGTATCAGTAGTGACCTGGGCATTCCCAAGCAACGGGAACAAAATCAAAGCTAAAAGGACCTTTTTCATAAAGATTCGAAGGTAAGACTATGTGTTCTAGTATTTCAAACTTTCATGTTTTTCTACTAAAAAATGAATGAAACCATCTATACTACGATCTAGTGTATCAAAGCATTCTTCGAAATCTCTAATATCACCGTACCAAGGATCCGCAACTGTTAGGTCATCACCAATCTGGTCAAATGACCTCATCAGATATACTTTACTATTCACTTTTGGATTCCCAAGCCTCTGCACATCTCTTTGGTTATTCTCGTCCATCACTACCACATAGTCAAATTCTTCAAAATGTGAATGCCTAAATTGCTGTGCTTTATGTTCAAACACAATACCATTAGCTTCGAGCACTTGCATAGTACGGTGATCGGGACTTTCACCTATATGGTAAGCTGCTGTTCCACTACTCTGTGTTCTTAGGTTTAAACCCTTTTCACGTGCCTTGTGCACTAAAATCGCTTCTGCCATAGGAGAACGACATATATTTCCTAAGCAAACAAACATTACTTTTAACATATCCTGCATATTTAGTTTTTATGGTTTTGCTCACTATTTAGACTACATATAACTTGCATCTAAACACTTGTTTTACAAGACATTACACCCTGTCAAGTCAGCCTAAAATCTATTTCCTTTATTTC
>JBMYYN010000115.1:0-6524 GCA_049609445.1 Bacteroidia bacterium
GGGTGTAAATGATCAAATTTAAGTTTGAATTTGATGGACAATGGACAAGAATAAAGTATTACTTGACTTCGCCTTTCAATAATGTTATTTTTGCAACCTTTTTTACACATAATATTTCCTAATATTTATAAATGAAATTATCAGAATTCCTTTTCGAATTAGACCCAGCTAGAATAGCAAACACTTCACCTTATAACCGCGACGAATGCAAGCTTATGGTGGTTGATAAAGCTACTAAAACAATTGAACACAAGATGTTTAAGGATATTTTAGGTGAGTTTGATGAAGGGGATGTTATGGTGTTAAATAACGCTAAGGTTTTCCCAGCTAGATTGTACGGAAACAAAGAAAAAACTGGAGCTAAGATTGAGGTTTTTTTATTAAGAGAGCTTAATCGTGAGTTAAGACTTTGGGATGTTTTGGTAGATCCTGCGAGAAAAATCAGAGTTGGTAATAAACTTTTCTTTGGTGAAGATGAATTGGTAGCAGAGGTTATTGATAACACAACTTCAAGAGGAAGAACGATCCGTTTCTTATTTGATGGAACTGATCAGGAGTTTAAAGACGTAGTGAACAAACTCGGACATACTCCGATTCCAAAATACTTAGAAAGAGAAGCAACAGCTGAGGATGCAGAAATGTATCAAACCATATTTGCAGAAGTAGAAGGAGCAATAGCACCTCCTGCAGCTGGCTTGCACTTTACCAAAGCTTTGATGATGCGTCTAGGCATCAAAGGTGTGAAGTTTGCTAAGGTGAACTTGAATATTGGCTTGGGTGCATTTAGACCTGTAGAAGTAGAGGATCTAACGAAGCACAAGATGGATAGTGAGCATTTCATTATCGATCAAGAAGCTGCTGATATAGTCAATGAAGCAAAAGCAAACAAGAAAAAGGTGTTAGCTGTAGGTTCGAGTGTAATGAGAGCATTAGAAAGTTCAGTGTCTGCATTTGGAAAACTGAATCCAGATGATAGATGGACTGACAAGTTCATATACCCACCATACGAGCCACGTATAGCTAATTGTTATTTGACCAACTTTCATATGCCACAATCTACTTTGATGATGCTGACTTCGGCATATCTTGACGATCATAAATTGGCTATGGAGGTGTACGAGACTGCCGTAAAAGAGGGATACAATTTCCTTTGTTATGGAGACGCTCTCTTGATTAAATAAAAATTACAGACCTTTGTACTCAGTATCTGCCTTAGATACTACTAAACACTTTGGTGTAACTTATGGAGATTTTAACAATAATACTACTTGCTATCGTAGCTTACTTACTCGGAAGTATGCCTAGCAGCGTATGGATAGGAAAAGCATACCACGGCATAGATGTACGTGATTACGGAAGTGGAAATGCCGGTGCTACGAATACATTTAGAGTACTTGGAACTCAAGTAGGTATTGTGGTCCTTTTCTTAGATATCATTAAAGGAGTAACAGCGGCAAGCTTGGTGCATTACCTGCATTTTTTGGCTCCTGGAACGGACAGGTTTATAAATCTTCAATTGCTATTTGGATTGATGGCTGTTGTTGGTCATATTTTCCCTGTTTTTGAGCAGTTTAAGGGAGGTAAGGGGATTGCAACCTTATTTGGGATGCTAATAGGTATTCATTATGTCTTAGCCCTTTCTATTATGGTTTTGTTTATAGTAGTGCTACTGCTCACAAAGTATGTTTCGCTAAGCTCTATCTTAGCAGCTATATCATTTCCTCTGCTTACCATTTTCGTGTTTAAGAGAGACGAACCTTTATTTATCGCATTTGGCATAGCTGCTGCACTTCTAGTGGTGCTTACACACAAAAAAAATATATCTAGGCTCCTGAATGGTGAGGAGAGTAAAGCAAACTTATTTAGTAAAAGCAAATGAGAATTTGGAATACAAATACGGAAGAGCAGACCGATTTAGATGTACTCGTAGATGATGACTTAGGGTCTGTGATTATTCTTTACAATGATGATGTGAACACATTTGATCACGTTATTCATTGCCTTGTGAAGTACTGCAAACACACGGCGGAGCAGGCAGAACAATGCTCCATGCTCGTACATTATAAAGGAAAGTGTGCAGTTAAGAATGGATCAGAAATAGATCTAATACCTATCTGCCAAGCACTGACAGAAAAAGGCCTAAACGCGGTCTTAGAAGAAGCTTAATACTGCTCGTTCTCGCTAGGGAAGTCTACCGACTTAACATCATTGATGTATTGACCCACGGCATTCTTCATTTCAGTATATAAATCTAAGTATCTTCTCAAAAATCTGGGAGAAAATTCTTTTGTAACACCTAATAAATCGTGGAGTACAAGTACTTGACCATCTACACCACTTCCTGCACCTATTCCTATGACAGGAATATTAACAGATTTAGCGACTTCAGTAGCAAGTTTAGCCGGGATCTTCTCAAGTACTATACCAAAACAGCCAGCTTCTTCCAGAAGCAAAGCATCTGCTTTGAGTTTAGCAGCCTCTTCTTCTTCTTTAGCTCTAACTGTATAAGTACCAAATTTATAAATACTCTGAGGTGTAAGACCTAAGTGTCCCATTACGGGTATACCTGCTGAGATGATTCTCTTTACAGATTCTATTATCTCAGAACCACCTTCTACTTTTACGGAATGAGCACCACTTTCTTTCATGATACGTATTGCACTACGCAAAGCTTCTGAGCTATTACCTTGGTAGCTTCCAAAAGGTAAATCCACCACAACAAGTGCTCTATCCACAGCTCTTATGACAGACTGAGCGTGGTATATCATATGCTCTAATGTGATCGGTAAAGTACTATCATGACCCGCCATTACATTACTGGCCGAGTCTCCTACAAGGATTACATCTATTCCAGCATCATCTACTATTTTGGCATATGAATAGTCGTATGCTGTCAACATAGAAATCTTCTCACCTCTATTCTTCATAGCTTGAAGCTGGTGAGTGGTCATTTTCTTTATTTCCTTTTTGGCTGTGCTCATTGTTATTCCTGTTGTTTTAGTAGATACTTCAATCGCTCAATCTCTCTTAAAAGTACAGCATTGTCTTTTTTTAATTGTGCGTTTTCTATTGTTTTCGCTTGTGAAGATTTTTTAAGAGACTTATTCTCCTTTTTTATTCCAGTCAGTATTTCTGTTAGACTTAGTACTAAGTCTCCATTACTTCCATTCTCTATGTCTTCTTTCATAGATTCCAAGTACTCCAACCTTTTTTTGTTGACTTCAAGCATCTTAGTCGTTGAGTCTAGTCTATGAGATAGAGACTTGTTACTGGCTTCCAATTCTTGGGCTCTGTTTACCAAAGTAGTGTCATAGTTGAGCATGCTCTTACATTGGTCCAGTTCGCTTTGTAGAGTTGTTATTTCTTTCTGCTGTTGATCTATTTTTGTTTTGAAAATCAGAATAACCTCTTGAAATGCTGGGTCTCCTTCATTTTGATCGGCATTGTCATCGTCCCCTTTGACCACCTTATCAATTAGACTTTTTTCTTTCAGAATAAGAAAGTCATGGGCCATTATCTCAGAGTTAGCATTGGCAAGTATTCCTATTTTACCATTGTCAAACTCTACATCAAAAATGGTGTAAGTATAGTCGTCATTGAAATAGAGATCTACGTAGCCGTCTTTTACCTTAGCAGTTATTTTGTTCTTACCTCTTTTATTGAGGCACTTTGTTTTAATCCATCCATCTGTTTCTGCCGATCCGCTTAGGAGGCGTGTTCCTAGGCTCGTCAACTTGTATGCTCTGAAGTGTCGTTCATTATTGAACTCAATGAATAGGCCTCCAACCACGGTAGATTGTCCATGAAGTACTAACCCTCCACTGGGACTTGGTTTGCTTTTGACTATCTCTAGAGTAGTAGATATTTCGTAAGAATAAAACGGTTCGGAGTATTTGAAATAAGAAATGCTTTGGTTCTCTCCACTTAACCGTTTCAATCGATATAAGCCTTTCTCAATGGTCGACAGTTCATACGTGTTGTATTTCTGAGTGAAGCTGGTAGACTCCGAACTGAAGTCGTCATATACTAATGTGTCAGGAAACGTTGTAAAAACATTCTGGCCCTTAGTGAATTGTGACACACTTATTATCAGTATTAATGATAGAAATCTCAATTTATTTACGAAAGTTTGCAAAGCTAAACTAAAAATATGCAAAAAACGATTTGGAAATACTTGTTGACATCGTGTCTTCTTATAGCTCTTTCAAGCTGTGAGAATGAAGTGCAGGTCGCTGCTGATTGGGAAGAAGTAGCGGTTGTATATGGAGCCTTGAACCCGACTGATGATATCAACTATATTAGAATCCAAAGAGCATTTTTAGATCAGAATGAGTCTGCCTTGCGGTTTGTAAGTGTGGAAGATTCTATCTATTACGATAGTCTTGAAGTTTCCATAGATGAGTATAAGGATGGAGTTTTTGTACAGAAGTTTGTGCTTAATAAGGTGGATGGAAACGATTTAAACTTAGGAAAAGATTCAGGCTTATTTTACGATGAGACCAATGAGCTTTATGAACTTCGCGAAGAAATTAAGCCTTCTGCATACACCGTAGATTATATGTATCGACTTCATGTCAGGAATCCAAGAACAGGATATGAGTGTTCTGCTACGACCTTGAGCAATGGAAAACCGGAAGTGAGATATCCATTGAATGATATCTCTGGCACTATACAACCATCCACGGATGATGAACATGTCATACTGGTAAAGTTCAAAGAAGGAAAATATGTGCGATCCTATAGTATGGAAATGGTCATACGAATTGAGGAGTTTGAAAAAGAGAATCCAAGCAACTCTGAAATTAAGACCATAACTTGGAATATGATTAATTCTGGAAAAACACGTAGTCTAGAAGGATTTCGTGATGCAGACTACCTTGTGTCGTCTTCCAATTTTTTTACGATTATAGCATCTGCATTGAAAGAAGATCCCACTGTATCTCGACGGCTAGTTGATTACGATGTGAACCTATATGGCATCTCAGAAGACTTCAATACATACTTAGAAGTGAATAAGCCATCTATTGGCATAGTTCAGAAAAAACCAGAATTTACGAATTTAGAAAATGGTCTAGGTTTGTTTGCATCGCGACATATTAAAAGATTCTCAAATAGAAGTTACCATCAGTCGACATTGCAGATGTTGAAACTGTCAGAATATACAAGTAATTTAGGGTTTGTAGATTAGAAAATGTCGTTTTGGCATAGTCTGAAGGTTTAAACTGTCATACTTTTTCATTTTTTCGTTGTGGCATTGTAGTTGTCATATGTGTGGCAACAAATAATCGAATTTTATACAAATGAGTAAAGTAATCGGAATTGACTTAGGAACTACAAACTCTTGTGTTTCAGTAATGGAAGGAAACGAGCCAGTAGTAATCCCTAACAGTGAAGGTAGGAGAACGACTCCATCTATTGTAGCGTTTATGGACAATGGAAACGGAGAAAGAAAAGTAGGTGATCCTGCAAAGAGACAAGCTATCACCAATCCTCAAAACACAATAAGCTCTATCAAGCGTTTTATGGGTTCTACTTTTTCAGAGGTAGAAACTGAAGCCGGACAGATGCCTTATAAAGTGGTAAAGGGAGATAACAATACACCACGTGTATTGATCGGAGATAGAAAATATACACCTCAAGAAATTTCAGCTATTGTTCTTCAAAAAATGAAGAAAACAGCTGAAGACTATCTAGGTACATCAGTAAGCAGAGCTGTGATAACGGTGCCAGCATACTTCAATGACAGCCAGAGACAAGCTACTAAAGAAGCGGGTGAAATCGCTGGATTGAAAGTAGAGCGTGTGGTAAATGAGCCAACAGCAGCAGCATTGGCATATGGACTAGACAAGAAAGATGTAGATCAAAAAATCGCAGTATATGACCTTGGTGGAGGTACTTTCGATATTTCTATCCTAGAATTAGGAGACGGAGTATTCGAAGTGAAATCTACAAATGGAGATACACACTTAGGTGGTGACGATTTTGATAGAGTTATCATGGATTGGCTTGCTGAAGAGTTTAAGTCAGAAGAAAACATAGACCTTAGAAAAGATCCTATGGCTCTTCAACGTTTGAAAGAAGCTTCTGAGAAAGCCAAAATCGAATTGAGTAGTGGTACACAAACAGAAATAAACTTGCCATACATCACGGCTACTGACAGTGGACCTAAGCACTTGGTTCGTTCGCTTAGCAGAGCTAAGTTCGAGCAACTTGCAGATGATTTGATCAGAAGAAGCATGGAGCCTTGTAAGCAAGCACTTCAAGATGCGGGTTACAGTGCAAGTGATATCGATGAAGTGATCTTGGTAGGAGGTAGTACTCGTATCCCTAGAATACAAGAAGAAGTAGAGAAGTTCTTTGGTAAGACTCCAAGTAAGGGAGTAAATCCAGACGAGGTAGTTGCTATCGGTGCGGCTATCCAAGGTGGTGTACTTACAGGTGAGGTAAAAGACGTACTACTATTAGACGTTACTCCACTATCTCTAGGTATAGAGACTATGGGAGGTGTGTCTACAGTACTTATA
>JBMYYN010000116.1:0-6490 GCA_049609445.1 Bacteroidia bacterium
ATCATTTCGATTAAAAGGCTGCAATATTAGCGGTTTATATTGGTAATTGTAGCAAAAATCACCTCCTAGAATCAAGCAGAATGGTCGTAATAATGGATTTTGTCAAGAAAAAACTACAATAAGACTTGGTACATGCCTGAATAGTCTCAGTTTAAAGTACCTTTGCAGCAGTATATAAGTATCAAAAATGGCATTTTTATATTTTATTTAATTGCTTTAGTCATAGCAAGATTCTTATATCAATCATAACATATTATACATAATGAACATTTTCGTAGCAAGTTTGCCTTTTAGTGCAGACGACCAAGACTTAAGAGAAATCTTTGAACCATTTGGTGAAGTGACTTCTTCTAAAGTAATTTTTGACAGAGACAGAAACAGATCTAAAGGATTTGGTTTTGTTGAAATGGCTGATGATGCAGCTGCTCAGAATGCTATCTCTGAACTAAATGAGTCTTCTTATGAAGGAAGAACCATCGTAGTAAAGGTAGCAGAAGAGAGACCTCAAAGAAACGATAGAAGATACTAAGATATTTTTAATTTATTCTTTAATAGCCGATGAAGTCTTACTTCATCGGCTATTTTTTTGTCTTTTTGGACGCTACATCCTTTAGATAAACTTCCAACTGAGAAGAAACACTCTCCCAACTAAATCTATTCTCAGCAACTTCTACACCTTTTCGACCTACCCTAGCCCTTTTATCTTGATCTTCGAGAAGGTTAATTACTTCGTTAATGAATAGTTCTTTTTCTTTTGCTAAAATCACTCCATCTCCACTCTTTATCTGCAAACCTTCAAAACCTATGTGAGTACAGACTGTAGGCACTCCCATAGCCATAGCCTCTAGCACCTTATTCTGTGTACCTGCTCCAAATCTCAATGGTGCAACTACTACACTTGCCTTCTCATACATCTCTTGTATATCAGGCACAAAACCAGTCACTCCTATACTTTCACTTGCGAGTTTCTTTACTGAGTCTACGGGTCGTTGTCCTGCTATCACAAATTTGGTGTTTGGAAACTTAGCGGATATTCTGGGCCACAGTTCTTGTGTGAAATATTGAACCCCATCAACGTTCGGAGCATAATCCATGTTTCCTGTGAAAAGAACGGTGTGATTATGAGTATAATCATGGCCACTTTTCACATCAAAAGTTTCAAGATCTACACCATTTATAAGCAAATCAATGTTGTCAGTTTTATGGAGCTTTTCTAAGTATGCTTTGTCTTCTGCAGAACATACTAAAGTCCGATCATAGGAAGTAATTACTTTCTCTGCCTTTACTAACCTGCCGATCTCTATGCTATCTATTAAACGATTAATAAAAGGTCTCTCTGTCTCGGATCTTCTTTTAAAATACAACGAAAAAGCATCTGGAAGATCTAATATTTTGGGCAAATCCAGGCCTTTTGTATATTGACTCATTCTTAGGTGTTGCGTATGTACTACATCTATGTCGTACCTATCAATAGCAAAATTGACCATACGCCTCATCTTCTGACTCCTGAAGTAGGCCATCTGTAATGGAGTTGAAGTGAACAATGCCGGGACACCATTTAGTACGGACCTCCACTTGGGCAGATAGACTAGCTCTATTTCCTTGAAATAAGGTTGTAATTCCTTTAAATAATTCAGCTCATCTCGTGACTCATAAAACGTAACAAGATACAAATTGTGTTTCTTAGCCAATCTTCTTGTAAGATTATAAATCTTCAGCTTATCACCCCTGTACGGAGGATAAGGAAACCTATTAGCTAAAAACAAGATATTCAAGCAGCAAATATGAGTATTATTCGGATATCATAATACTTATTTTTTACTAAGACTTGGATACAAAATTCTTAATATTGCATAGACATAATTACAGCAGTAATGACTAAAACAAACCTTATTCTTCTTTTAGCCTTTCTAGGCTTATCCTTAAATGGACTTGGACAAGACACTGTCACAGTAAACACTTTAAACTATAATAGTAAAACTAGAGACACGGTTATTTCATTTCCAGATGGAACTGATTCGTACGAAAAAATCCTAATGCTTTACTCGATGAGATGTAAGGGAGCATTGATCTCTGATGGTGCTAATCGAAACCGAGGATGTGGAGAGTGGGATTATAGTTGCAACACCTATTTGGTAGATAGCACAAAATCAGACTCACTTCTGAGCACAACGGCTGACTACTCCATATCAAATTTTTCAGGAAGTACTTTTAATTATACCTCAACACCTCTAAATAACTATTATAGAAAAAAACTGAAAAACGTAACAGTTCTAGGTTCTTCAAATGTCTTGAATCATCAACTAGGCAGTGCTACTGAAAGTTCATCGGTTGCTATTCCATTAGAAGTTTCTGGAACTGATAAGTCAAATGGAATGTCTTTAAATCTGTTTACTGCTTCAGAATTGACTTCAGCTGGACTATCTGCAGGACCCATTAATGCAATTGAATTAGAAGCCCTCAGTAATACTACCATACAAGGACTTAGAGTCACTATGAAACATGAGGCTAATTCGGTTTTGGACATAAATAATTTAGAATATTCAGGCTTTCAAGAGGTATATTATAACAACCTCACCTTTAACGTGGGTAAGAACACTATCCAATTTCACCAACCATTTATGTGGGATGGAACTTCAAGTATAATTGTCCAGTATAGCTTTAGCTCAAATGCTTCAAATCAGGGGTTAGATTTAAAATCTACGTCTGTTGGAAAAGCGTACAATGCGTACACCAATGGTGGGAATTCATTCTTTCTTGATGGCCAAACATACGTCGAAACTGATTCATACAAAGGGATTTTAGGATCAAAATCTAGGACTATCTCAGCTTGGATCAAAACGACTACCGTAAATGGTGAAATTCTTAGTTATGGTCGTAATGCTGCTGGCGAAAAATGGGTGTTTAGAGTTAATGGAAATGGCAAGCTTCGTGTCGAGGTAAATGGAGGTTACATAGTAGGAACTACTAACTTAATAGATGATAAATGGCACCATGTAGCTTGTGTTTTGGATGGAACTAACGTTTCTGACATTAAGCTATATGTAGACGGGAATTTAGAAGCCAATACAGAATTGGGTGACAGATCTATCAATACTGTATCTGATATAAATGTGAGGATCAGCAGAGGTGTAAATAACAGATATTTCATAGGAAATATTGATGAAGTCAGAATGTGGAGTTCTGTTAAAAATCAAACGGAAATCAAACAGATAATGAATGGAGCTCAGTTGTCTTCAGATCTTGATTTAGTTCTTCATTATTCCTTTGACTCTAACAATGATCCTGAAACTAAGGTGGATGACCAATCATCGATGAAAAATGATGCAGCCATATTTGGAAATAAAAATGTTAAGACTTTTAGAGGTTATTCTCTATTTAAAGGATGGAATCAAACCGATAAAAGAGTCAACACTAACTTTATCACTGGTGATTTTACAATAAACGTTGATACTACTGTAGTATACGATACCATTGCTCAATTTCCCCATACCGTGACTCAATACGAGATCATAAGCAAACCAAACTCAATAGAAAATGATGAGATTTCGGCACTTTCCAAAAATTACTATTGGAACTCGGATAGTCAGAATAAATTCATAGATGAAAATGGTAATATATATGACTCTACATCTGTGACCTCAGAGGGTAGTATCGACGTAAAATCAATGACATACTACAGAAGATGGGCTTCACGCCTAGAATTACTGTCTTTTGTAACTCCTTACGGTATTGGACTGGATTTAGGAAAAGAAGGTAAAACTTGGACTTTTGACATGACCGATTTCACTCCTGTTCTCAAAGGAAAAAAGAGACTCTTCTTAAGTCGAGGTGGTCAAAACCAGGAGGAAATGGATATTAAGTTCCTGTTTATAAAAGGAACACCTGCTCGTGAGGTACTAGCAATAGATCAAATATGGCCTACTCAACAATACTCGGCAAACTATACACAAATACAACAAAACACTACTTATTTTCCACCGGTAGAGTATCAAACACTGGAAAATGCGAAGAGTTTCAAAGTTAGATCTGCGATTACAGGACATGGACAGGATGGTGAATTCATAGGTAGAAATCATATCATTACTGCCTCAGACACTACATTCAAAAGGTTTGTATGGAAGACTTGCGGTGACAACCCAGTTTACCCACAGGGAGGAACTTGGATATACGACAGAGCAGGTTGGTGTCCAGGTATGGCCACTGATATGGCAGATTATGACATATCATCTAAAGTAGGAGGTGGTGAAAAGATTACTTTGGATTATAATGTAGAAGGTGGCTCTGGCGACTCTAGATATATTGTCAATAATCAAATCGTAAGTTATGGTGACTACAACTTTAAAAGAGACGTTGGAATAATAGACATAATTGAACCATCTAACAAGATCGAGCATGGACGAGATAATCCTATGTGTATTAACCCAAAAATGCTTGCTCAAAATACTGGATCAGAACTCGTTACGAGTATTACCGTTGATTATTGGGTAAACGATAAAACAAACAAACGAACGTTTAAGTGGCCTTGTCATCTCTATCCAGGTGGAGTAGAAAAAATATACTTCCCAATAGATGATGGAGTATGGAGTTCGGCTATTACTGGAAATAGCATTTTTACAGCAGAAATAGTTGAAGTAAATGGCTCTCCAGATGAATATGCTAACAACAATATTTATCATAGTCCATTCGAGTTACCAGAAATGTATCCAAGTAATATGTATTTCTTTTATCGAACAAATCTTGCTGGTGCAGAAACTAGTTTTGTATTGAAAGATGAGTGGGGTACGGTGCTCCTTGAGCGTAAAAACCTAGACCCTAACACCATATATAGAGATACGGTTCCAATGGGACTAGGGTGTAAGTCTCTTGAGATATTGGATAGTGATGGAGATGGAATGAGTTTTTGGGCAAACAATGACGGAGGTGGATTCTTCCGACTAATGAAGCTCGGAGGCGGTGTTCTAAAAACTTTTGAACCCGATTTTGGAAATGGAACAAAACTGAACTTCACAATTATGCACACTTTAGACATACCTAAGAAGGAAATAGATTTAGGATTTGAGTTGTACCCTAACCCTACTAATGGAGTGTTTAATGTGTCTGGTGGAGACTTACTGAATGCTGATTATGAAGTATATAATAGCTTTGGACAAGTCGTCTTAACTCCTACTACATTCAATGGACAAACATTGCAAATAGATTTGACCAATCAGGCTAGTGGAATGTATTTTCTAAAAATCACTAAGGAAGGACACACTTGGACCAAAAAGGTTATCTTAAACTAACAGATAAAACGATAAAAGAAGAAGGTCTTTCAATTTTTTGAAAGACCTTCTTTTTGTTAAACAAATTGTAAATAAACGCGTTTTATACTTGAAAGAAATTTAGAATAATACTTTTGCAAAACTGTAATGAGCGATAGACAACTTAATACCATAGAAGAGGCTATAGAAGACATCAAAAACGGTAAAATGATAATCGTGGTAGATGATGAAGATAGAGAAAACGAAGGAGACTTCCTGACCGCTGCTCGAAATGTCACTACCGAAATGGTCAACTTCATGGCTACTGAAGGGCGTGGTCTGATATGTGTGCCACTTACTGAAGAGAGATGCGATGAATTAGAACTCGATCTTATGGTAGGGAAAAATACGGCTCAGTTTGAGACTCCGTTTACCGTATCAGTAGACCTCATAGGTCATGGTACTAGCACTGGTATATCTGCCTATGATCGTGCGATGACCATACAGGCTCTTGTCAATCCAAATACTGACCCAAGGGAACTCGGTAAACCTGGTCATATCTTTCCACTCAGAGCTCGTACACAAGGTGTGCTGCGTAGGGCTGGACATACAGAAGCTGCTATCGATTTAGCACGTTTAGCGGGATTTGAGCCTGCTGGATGTATCGTTGAGATTATGAACGAGGATGGCACTATGGCAAGGTTAAAAGACCTTTGGTCTGTGGCTGAAAAGCACGATATGAAGATAGTATCGATAGCTGATCTCATCGAATACAGACTAAAGCACGAAAGCTTAATAGAGCGTCAGATTGATGTTAAGATGCCGACAGACCATGGTGATTTTGAATTATACGCCTATAAGCAAGTAAGCAATGGCATGGATCACCTTGCATTAGTCAAAGGTGAATGGGAAAAAGACGAACCCGTATTAGTCAGAGTTCACTCAAGTTGTCTTACCGGAGATATCTTCGGAAGCTGCAGGTGTGATTGCGGTGAGCAATTGCACAAAGCAATGGAAACTATTGAGTCAGAAGGCAAAGGTGTAATTGTCTATATGAACCAAGAAGGACGAGGCATCGGCCTTCTAAATAAGCTTAAAGCATACAAATTGCAAGAAAACGGTAGAGACACCGTAGAGGCTAATATAGAGTTAGGTTTCCAAATGGATGAAAGAGACTACGGTGTAGGAGCTCAGATACTGAGAGATCTTGGTGTGACCAAAATGAAACTTATGAGTAATAATCCTAA
>JBMYYN010000117.1:0-6471 GCA_049609445.1 Bacteroidia bacterium
CAGTGGACCATTATCTATGAAGAAAGTATGTAAGAAATTAGATGTACTTCATCCTACACCAAGTACATTTATCCCGACTCCAGAAATGAAGACTTTCGAAATGATCGATAGACCTGTGACTAGCACATTCACAGCTCATTATGATATGGTGCAAGCAGAGGTAATGTGGCTTAAAAAATCCAATGATCTAAATATTGATGAAGCTGCAAACGTTAGAATTTTTAATGAATACTTTGGAGGAGGAATGAGTAGTATCGTTTTTCAAGAAATACGAGAGGCTAAGGCACTAGCATACTCTACGTACAGCTACTATGCTCAAGGGAGTAAGTTAGGAGACAACGATAGGGTAATGGCTTATGTGGGAACCCAGTCTGATAAAATGAAAGATGGAATTATCGCAATGAATGTATTGCTAAACGAGCTGCCTGTGGATGAAAAGAAATTTGAAAACGGTAAAAAATCATTGATGCAAGGACTTGAGACGAGTAGAATTCTAAAGACTTCTATCTTGTTTGACTATGATAAGACTACGAAGCTAGGGCTCAATGAGGATAGACTTAAGCTAGTGACAGCAAAGCTTCAGTCCCTAAAGATGGATGACGTAGTTAAATTTCATTCTGATAAGGTAAAGGGAGATTATACGTATGCGGTCTTGGGAGATAGAAGTAAAATTGATACAGAATATCTAAAAACTTTAGGAGAGGTAAAAGAACTTACCTTAGAAGAATTATTCGGTTACTAAGATGGAATTAAATAGCAAAGTTGTTGTAATCACAGGAGTAAGTCGAGGTATCGGCAATGCACTGGTGCATCAGTTTCTTTCAAAGGGCTGTATAGTTTTTGGTTTAGGATTTACTGACCCAATAATAGATAATAACCAGTTTGCTTTTTATAAAACGGACATTAGAAATAGGAGTGAGGTTAAAGCATCGTTCAATTCTATTTTAGAGCAATCAGAAGATCAAATTGATATCTTGGTCAATAATGCTGGTGTGGGTTACTTCGGTCTGATAGAGGATTATTCTACTGAAGATATAGAGAACATGTTTGAAACAAACGTTTATGGAACCATCTCTACGTCCCAAGAAGTCATTCCAAAAATGAAGAATAAGCGTCGTGGCCACATCTTTAATATATCTTCTATCGCAGGGCTGGATGCATTTCCACAAGTCTCCATATATTGTGCTACAAAGCATGCAGTGCGAGGTCTCTCTCAAAGTATGTATAAGGAGTTAAGAGATTTTGGAATCAAAGTGACTTGTGTATATCCAGGCAGTGTTAAAACGGACTTTTTTAGAAATATTGATTCTGTGGAAGCCAATGATAATATGCTAATGCCTGAAGATATTGCAGCTATGATCATACACGCTGCTGAAACGCCTGATAATTTTCATCAGGTGAATCTCGAGGTACGACCACTACAGCCTAAGGGAAGAGATTAGAGATCGATAATTTTCGTGACTCTCTTCAGGTTAAACTGAGAATGGCCTAATCTAGGATATTGAGCAGTAGGTTCACAGCTAACATACGTTTCTCCTTGATAAATAAATGATGCTGAGTGCTTGTATTCTGGAATTTGTATAGCTAGACTCAGGTGTTCATCATTTTCAAAGAACAAACCCTTTGATTCTATGTTTAGAATCTTTTTCGTAAGGAATGCAAGGAGTATTGCTTTGTCTTCACAATCGGCAGATGTAGACATTATGGTTTCTTCAGGATAGTAAAACCGTTCTTCTCCGTATTTTTCAAAATCACTTCCGTACGGAGAAACCTGCTGAACAAAGGCTAACAAGAATCTCACGGCATCTACGGTTTCTCTATCAGCTACTTGATCTTTCAAGTATTGAATTACAGATGTATCTGTTTCTCTAGAAACTCTCAACTGAGTAAACTCTCTGCCCACCTCAAACATCGGGAGGTCTGCTAGAAATTCAGTCAAAGAAGCATTTGATATAGCCTTTAAGTTATGTTTCTCCACCCCAAATGAGAAGTTAATTTCTTTGTTTCTTTTATTGGCATTGACTCTCGGAACATTATAAATATTTCTTTTGATTCGTTTAGAGGTTTTATGCGAATCTCTATATATGAGATGTTGACCGCTACTGGTTCTTTTAGCGAAGTCCACATCTTTGTATGTTTTTCCAGCATAGTTGATATAGATATATCTTCCAGGAGTGAATGCCAGATTGCCGAGGCAGTTTAGATCTCTGCCGGTTCTCGTGAGTATAACATCATAGCCTAGTTCCTTAAGTAGAAGGTATTTGATAAAATGAACTCGATTTCCCTTGGTTGATTTGGCAAGGTTTTGAGCTATCTTATTTACCAAGAGTACAGTGCCTGCATCATCCAAGTTATATAAATCAACTTGCCTTGAGATAGCACTTGTACTTTTAGACAAGTTTGCATTTCTATACTGGACTAAATTTTCGGAAATCTCACTTTGCGTCAGACTATGTAATCTTAAATTTAAAAGTGCTTGACCAAAGGTGTACGGAGTGCTGTGACCATAGAAATCAACCGTGCCAAATAAGCTCGCTCCTGCGTTTATGTTGGCTATTGTGATTGTAAATAGTATTGTAAGTGTTATTTTGATTCCTTTCACTCTATGGTCCTCCCTTCGAGTATATAACTCTATAAAGGAGCAGTATAGTGTGTCTACTTTTCAAAGACCTCATAGTTTATGAGATCAAAATCTGATTTAGAAATAGCTTTGGGCCTATACCCAAGTGTCTTAAATACCGAAAAAATATCAGGTAAATGGTTAAGTGGATGCTTCGTAAATACTCTAAAGAATAGAATGGTAAGTTTGATTTTTATCTTTTGGTAGATTGTTGCGTGTTGTACTTTCTGAGAATCGAAGTCACAAATATACCAAGCAGGAGAGGTGCCTGTACTATTGTCTATTTTAGAGATAATCTCGATTATTTTTTCAGGTGAAAAAAGGTCAAGAACAAACGGTGCTAAAACATAGTCACTTGAAAAGATTGGATATGTAAAGTCATCAGAGTGATGAAAATGAACAAGAGGGTTGTGTCCGGCCTTTTTTTTAGCAAGGGAAATCATTGTAGTACTTGCTTCTACATACATTATATTAAGTCTCGGAGCGTGATCAAAGATAAATGGTAGAATATCTCCGTTTCCTCCACCTATGACCAAAAGATTCCCTTCTTGGGGTAGCTTCTTGATCAGTGATTTCTGAGCATCAAGTATAGTGTTTCCAAAGACAATCGTTGAAATCAATCGATAGAATGGAGCGACGAAATTGTATTGATTTTTCAAACCGAAATCTCTTTAATAGTAAAAGCCCCAGCACCTTGTACTGAGGCTTTAGATTGGCTTTCTGACTATTAAGTCATATCAAATATAGGTCCGATAATAAACTTATAATGTCAAAATGTTCATTCTGACAGTCAAATGACGCTCTTCTTACAATAGCTATGAAGCACCTGCAATCATCATCGGCATGATGAGCATAAGTAAGCTTTCGTCTTCAATATTTTCGCTTGGAAGGATGATACCTGCACGACTCGGTGTACTCAATTCTATTAAGATGTCTGGTGTGCTTAGATTTTGAAGCATTTCGATGAGAAGTTTAGAATTAAATCCTATTTCCATGTCTTCACCTGCATAGTCACATCCCAATCGTTCTACAGCTTCATTGCTTAGGTCCAAATCTTCAGCATATATAGTAAGTTCACTACCTGTGATCTTAATGTTTATTTGATTTGTCGTTTTGTTACCAAAGATGCTTATACGCTTCACAGAATTTAAGAAATCTTGTCTGTTTAGAGTAAGTTTATTTGGATTGTCTGTAGGTATTACAGCTTTATAATCAGGATATCTCTCATCAATCAATCGGCATATCAGTTTCACATCACCGAAGGCAAAGAATGCATTGCTATCGTTGAAATCAACTTTTGTTTCCGTATCATCTTGAGGTAGATTTGATTTTAGTAGGTTAAGTGCTTTTTTCGGAAGAATAAAGCTCGTCTCAACACCTGGTCTTACATCTGATCTCTCTACCTTAACCAGTCTATTGGCATCTGTAGCTACAAACACTGCGTTATCTCTGTATAACTGCACGTAAACACCCGTTAGACTTAGTCTAAGTTCATCATTTCCAGAAGCGAAGATAGTCTGAGCAATACTGCTAGATAATACACCAGCAGGCATATTGAAGCTATTTTCAGAAGTTGTTTCAGGTATTTTAGGAAAGTCACTCGCGTTTTGACCTACTAGCTTATAGCGACCAAACTCTGACTTTAATTCTATTGCATTTTTATCCTCTGATACGGTAAATGTAACAGGTTGGTTCGGAAGAGCTTTTAGTGTTTCCATACACATTTTGGATGGTACAGCTATTTGCACGTCCTCATCTGCTTGAACATCTAAAGAAGTACTCATAGACGTTTCTAAATCTGTTCCAGTAATAGTTAATTTCCCATCTTTTATGTCAAAAAGGAAGTGGTCTAATATAGGAATCACAGGCTTAGCTACTATGGTTCCGCTTATGCTTTGCAATTTCTGAAGCAGTTGATTTGTATTTACAATAAATTTCATTTCAGTTCTCTGATAATTTAAGATGTCAAATAAAATCTAAAACTCTGAGTATTGACAAACTTTCTACTTAAAACTTATCAATAGAAATCAAGAAATTATCCCATAAAAAGTGGGTAACCGGGAATAACCTAAGAAATGAGCTCTCTGAAATCAGCTTCAAGAGCTTTTCCCTTGTCCTTAGCGTACCACGTGTGCACCATTGTAGATAGTTCTGACTTGTCTACACCATTGTTTTTGTTTTCGGTAAAAGTGGCTTGAATGGATTTAGGTCTAGGTCCCCATTCAAATAGAATTTCATCACTTTCTCCTATAGCTACCAACTTTGGTATAGCTCTACCGCCGTTAGTTAGATGAGCGTCCATGATATCTAGATTTTCATCCCTCAAAATGACTTTAAGGTCAATATTCTCATTGAGACTAGCCATTTTTTCTATCCACGGGAGGTTCTGAGCAGCATCACCACACCAAGCTTCAGAGATAACCAACCATTTTTGTGGAGGTAATGATTTGACCAGCTCTACAATATCGTCACTTGGAGTGGCTCTTTTATCCCAACGATTCATTCGTGTGACATTCATATTGGAGTAGTTTAGCATAGCTTCACTATGGTTTGTTCCGGTTGTTTTACCTTCTTTTAATAGTTTATCGATCATTTCACGATACTCTTTATATGTGAAATGATTTCTACCTTCTAGATCAAAATTGAATTGCATAGTTGTATTTACGTTTTCTTGGTTAATTCTTACAGTTAATTCAATAGAATAATGTGATAACGGTATAGAGGGACCTGTTACTTACTTTTCTTTATCAACCAAATGGCGATTAGAATGGATCCTAATCCGCATAATTGATAAAGAGAGATAATTTCATCATCTATGAAGCCCCAAAATAAGGCAACAATCGGGATAAGATATGTAACCGAGGATGCAAAGACTGCTGTCGTATTTTTTATAAGTTTATTGAATAGAACAAGACTCAAGGCCGTACCTATAATTGATAGAATTAGTATAGCTGTACCAGCTCTGAGATACTGAGGGCTAGATACATCAAAAGGCATACCTGTAAAGAGTAGAATAATGAAACTGAATAAGGCTAAGAATGCTAGAGGGAACGCAGCTACGAGCATAGGGTTGTATGCAGCGAGTTTATGCTTGATTATATTTACGTTCACTCCATAGCACAAAGTGGCTAAGATCACCAAAAGCGAATAATTATTGAATGTGAGGCTATCACTGCTCGAGAGTAAAAATGCACCCGCTAATCCAAACAAAACTCCAAAAAGTTTGAGTTTGTTGAATTTTACTCCCAAGAATAGAACTCCTACAAGTAAGGTAAATAGGGGAGTAAGTCCATTTAGTGCTCCAGCCAATGAGCTTGAAATATGTACCTGTGCTGCGGTGAATAGGAGAGCAGGAATACCACTTCCCAATAACCCTGAAAGTGCAAAATAGTGCCATTGGGGTTTAGCCTCTGCTAAGTCTTTTTTCTTAATAAATGGTAAGAGTACAACTCCGGCTATTAACATTCGGAGAGCAGCTACTTGGACACTAGAAAACTCTTTTAGCCCTTCTTTCATGAGTATGAATGAACTTCCCCAAAAGATGGCTAGAATTCCTAGGGTCAGATATTGAACCTTGGTAGTGATAATAAATAATGATTTGGTGCAGGCAAATGTAATTGACTATAAACGATAGCCTACCGATTATCCTTTCTTTTTACAAGACCAGGTATAATTGAACTCAGCGACAATGTCTCCGGCCTCATTTGTAGCTTCTACAGGTAGTACTATAGTCGCTCCATTTTCTGAATGCATCATCATTTCTACAAACTGATCCACTTGATGACCTTTTTTACAGGTAAATAAGATATTTCCGACGGCCTTTTTGTGATATTTGGCATTCGTTTCAATCA
>JBMYYN010000118.1:0-6470 GCA_049609445.1 Bacteroidia bacterium
AAAAATGATGACTGGTTCTATTATGACACCGTTTTTTTTATTAATGAAGATATAAAGAGTAAAAAAGGGACCTACGAGCAGTGGCATAGCTAGGGGAGGGCCAAGGGAAATTTTGGAAAATTTTGGAAAATTTTTATGCTTATTATCATAGTTCTTTTAGCGGCAGTTCTTTCTGCTGTATTTTCAGGACCTTTTTTTATAAAGCCGAAGTATGCTGCTGAGGTAGTATTCTATCCCACCACCATCAATTCGATAGGTAATGCGATGTTTACGGATCTCACACATAGACAGCAAGATCCTTTGGCATTTGGTGAAGAAGAAGAAGCTGAGAATGCTCTTCAGCTGTTAAATTCATCTGCACTACAAAATAGAATTGTTAGAAATTTTGATCTGATGAATCATTATGAAATCGATCAAGATGCAGGAAGCCCATATACTGATTTGGGTAGAAAGATGGAAAATAACATCAACTTTAATCGAACACGTCACCTCGCGGTGTCTATCAATGTATTAGATCATGACCCGGTTAAAGCTGCAGAAATAGCTAACGGTATTGCTTCTATTTATGATAGTGTGAAAACTGAGATTCAAAAGCAAGTATCTCTTGAAGCTCTTCAAATCGTAGAAGATGAGTTTAAAAACAAAGAAAAAGAGGTTTGGGATTTGCGTGTGAAGTTACAGGAGCTTGGTAAAAGTGGTATTACAAACTATGAGGAGCAGAGTAGAGCCATAGCTGAGGAGTTGTATAAAGTAGATGTGAACTCAGGCAAAGGTAAGAGACTACGCCTGGAGCAGGATAAACTCGCAAAGTTTGCCGGGGAGTTTACGTATCTTAATGAGACATTGATACTAGAGCTAGAGAGCTTAAGCAAACTTCGTAAACGATATGAAAAGTCTAAAGTGGATGTAGAGAAGACACTTCCGCAGAAGTTTATTTTGACGAGTGCTACACCAGCTGAGAAAAAATCATACCCTATCCGTTCTATGTTAGTCATTATGATCACAGCGGCTGTAGGTTTCTTCAGCATAGTAACATTGTTGATACTCAATCAATTGAATCTGCTTGAGAAGTAGATGAACGTGTCGTTAGACATAAAAAAGCTGTACGCTTTAGCCGGTGTTTTTTTCGTCTATTGTTTAGCTGCGGTTTATTTACAACTTTATCCTCTGTTACTTTTACCTGGAGTAATTCTCTTCGGATGGTTGGTCGTGACTAAACCTAAATATGTGCTTTACTTCCTTGCTTTTGCAACACCTTTATCTGTACATCTAGTGGATGAGCGGTATAGCACTGTAAATCTTAGTATTCCTACAGAACCACTTATTATACTGCTGTTTTTAGGTGTATTGTTGAAGCTTTTTACGACCAAGAAACTCAATGTTCCAGAACTTAAAACTGTACTTAGTATATTACTTTTGGTAGATTTTGGGTGGTTGATAGTCACGGCTATAACCAGTACGATGCCAATTATTTCAGCAAAGTATGTTCTGATGAAGAGTTGGTACATCGTCGTATTTTACTTCTTACTTTCTAAGTTTTTTGCAGATCAAAGGGTTGTTAAAAAATTTGTTTGGTCCTTCATCGTCTCGGTAGTTATTCTTTCTATATATACTTTGGTGATTCACTCTGGTGGTGGTTTCTCCAGGGCTTATGCATATACTGCTATGCGACCATTTCTACCAGATCATGGTATGTACGCAGCATGTATTTCGTTTATAGTTCCAGTTCTTTTTGTCTTTATAATTCATGGAAAGTGGTTGGACTATTCACTAGCTACAAGAATTTTTTGCGGAGTTTTATTCGTTTTTATGGTGGTTGCGGTAGCACTATCATTTACAAGAGCATCATGGTTGAGTCTGGTGGTAGCCTTAGGTGTTTATTTTTTATTTCGAATTCAGTTTAGATTTAAGAACTTAGTTGTGTTGTCTATCTTGGCAGGTGGAGTACTCTTAAGCAATATGGATAATCTACTCACAGATTTGTCTAGAAATAAGAAAGAATCAGACGATAATATTGAAAATCACCTACAGTCGGTATCCAATGTGTCAAGTGACCCCTCAAATCTTGAAAGATTGAATAGATGGAGCAGTGCATCTCGTATGTGGGAGGATAAACCTGTATTTGGTTGGGGGCCTGGAACCTACACATTTCAGTACGGTCAGTTTCAGATTTCGCATGAGATGACCATAATCAGTACAACTGCAGGGACATTAGGAGGTGTTCACTCCGAGTATCTGAGACCTTTGGCAGAAAGTGGTACTTTAGGTGCTCTGTTCTTTGTTGCGATTGTGTTTTGGGTATTTTCTATTGGGTTTAAGCATCAAAGAGTGTTAACTGGTAGTGACAAGTATCTCAGTATGGCTGTATTCTTAGGGCTAGTAACTTATTTCGCACATGCTGTGCTTAACAATTATACAGAGTTTGATAAAATTGCGGTACCATTGTATAGTTTCATGGCGGTCCTTACTGCTATCGAATTGAAGAATAAGAATGCTGAAAAAAATAGCCAAGAATAAGTTAGGTCTTTTTGGACTGGTCTTTATTGTCTTTCTTGTCGCTATCTCTTTACTGGGTTATCTTATTACTCCGGACTCTACTCCGAAAGCAAATAATATTACATTAGAAATAGCTCTCCAAAAACCAGGCTTCAAGGTTGATTTGCTTCGTCTGTCGAACACCGAAAGAGAAGTGGATGCAGGTTTCTTCTCGACTGTTTTGTATGGACGAGAAAATGCTTTTGAGCATGTTCCTATATCTGAGATAAAAGAACCAAATGAATATGCACTATTCAATAAGAATGGAATGAAAATTTGGACGACTGCGGACGGTGAAGTGTCCCAAGCTGATGTTGTTAGCAAAACCTATTGGTTAGGGACAGACAGATACGGTAGAGACGTTTTAAGTAGGATCATCATTGGAGCAAGGATTTCCCTGTTAGTTGGTTTTATGTCAGTGCTTATTACACTTCTTATTGGTACCACCTTAGGCTTATTGTCGGGGTATTTTGGCGGTTGGGTAGATAGTACTATTTTATGGTTGATCAATGTAGTTTGGAGTTTGCCAAGTTTACTTATTGCCATAGCCATCAGTTTTGCTTTTCAAGAAAAAGGCTTGTATCAAGTGTTTTTAGCCATTGGGTTGAGTATGTGGGTAGAGTTGGCACGTATAGTTCGTGGACAGGTTCTGCAGATTAAAGAAATGGAGTACATCCAGGCTGCTAAAGTCTTGGGGTTTGGAGATATTCGTATACTATTCAAACACATACTTCCGAATATTATGGCTCCGATTATTGTGGTTTGTGCAGCCAATTTTGCTAGTGCAATCTTACTAGAGGCTGGTTTGAGTTTTCTTGGACTCGGTGTACAGCCACCTATGCCTAGTTGGGGAAGTATGATAAAAGAACATTACAATTACATAGTTTTTGATGCAGCTTATCTTGCAATCATTCCGGGGTTATGCATAATGCTCTTAGTAATGAGCTTCAATTTCTTAGGCAATGCACTTCGCGATGCGTTAGATGTGAATTTGAAGTAGATTTCCTTAACCAATCTGAATCTTCTCACCTAATAATTTTGGGCCTTTCCCAACCCATATGTCTAGAAACATCTTAGTTCGTGCTAGATATTCTCTAATGTGTGTCTTAAGTCCATATCTGCCTGCTATATCTTGAGCATTAAAGCCAATGGCCTTCATTTCATTTGCCTGAGCAAGATATATAGCTCTCCTATTGTGGAACTCCTGAGAGATTATCATTACTTCTCTCGTGCCAAATACTTTTTTGCAACGAACAATTGAGTCCAACGTACGAAATCCTGCATAATCCAAGTAAATAACGTCGGCAGGAATTCCTGCAGCTATAAGATCTTCTTTCATAGAAGTGGGTTCGTCATAAGAACTTCGACTATTATCTCCACTTATTAGTATGTATTTAATTTTACCCGCTTTGTATAAGTTGATTGTAGAAGAAATTCGATACTTGTAAAAAAGGTTGATGTTGCCGCTACCAACATACTTGCTGGTACCCAGAAGTAGGCCTACTTTCTGACGAGGTACTTCGGAGATGTTTGAGTATAAATAGTGTTCAGTATCCTTCTCCACTCTATTATACATCATCAGCACGATAAAGAGTGTGAGTACTCCGAGTCGTATCAGCTTACCTATCCATTTTATCATATGTCTATATTCCCTTTGAAGACAAGCTCCGCAGGTCCGCATAGAAATATGTTTTCAAACGATTTGCTCTTCTTCTCAAACGTAACGACCAATGGTCCTCCTGCAGTCTGAAGTTTCTGAGAAAATCTTTTATGACTACTCTCAGATTCCAAGTATTGAGCAATTGCTGCTGCTGTTGCACCTGTTCCGCAGCTTAAGGTTTCATCTTCTACGCCTCTTTCGTAAGTACGTATATGCAGAACACCATTTTTGCTTTCTAAGTAGTTGACATTTATCCCAGATTCTGCAAACGTTTCATTGTACCTTATCGAGTGGGCTGCTGTGATGAGATCTAGTTCTTGTAGTTCTTCGGTATAGACGATATAGTGAGGCGACCCAGTATTCATTATGTAACCCTCATCTTCTACAAGGACCATGTCTACATTGTGCATCTGCAGATTGACTTGTGAACCGTCAATGGTAGCATAATGTTCACCATCATTGCTGTTAAATGTGCACTCTTCAGAAATCCAACCTAGATATTTGGCGTGCATAACAGCACATCTGCTTCCATTTCCACAGAAGCTTTCAGAGCCGTCGGCATTGTAGTACATCATGTCAAAATCTACTTCGGAGTTTTGACGCATCATAATAAGTCCATCCGCACCAATTCCAAATTTTCGGTCGCAGATATTTTTAATTTGATCTGTGTCTATATCAAAAATGTCAGATGTGATTACAAAATCATTTCCAGTACCTTGGTACTTGAAGAAGTTTATTTTAGTCATTTAATACATTGAGAAGCGTAGAATTAGTTGTTTCTACTAAGCGATTGTGTTTATTGTTTTTTTCTATGAAGTAGAACTTGCCATTTACTTGTAAGTACAGACGAGAGTCAAGTTCTTTGAAAGAGAGATTTTGAGTTTGGTCGTATCCAAATAGCTGAATAGTCTTACCATCATATTTATAACCTTTGAAATTTACCACGCTTTTCCATAGCTGAACGTTGATTTGTCTTGAAACTGGTTTGGCTTTGTATTCTTTAGAATCTTCCTCTTCTTCTATCTCATCGCTACTAGTCTCTATCTTTTTGGTAGAACTGGGAGTACTGGCTAGTTCAACACGATTTTCGTCTACATCGTCTGCCAGAATATCCAAAGACACCAATTGCACAGAATATACTTGAGCAAAGAGCATCTCATCTTTACGGATAATTGGCTCTCTCTTTGCTATAGAATCAATGATCTTATCCATTTCAACGGTAGCAACAGCAACAGACGAGTCATTCGTGGATACAGCTTCTGTAAGTGCTTTTTCCTCTATCAAGTCCGTGTCAGTATCTTCTGCAATTTCCATATCGTCCTCTACGATTTCAAGAACAGGTGGCTCTATTTCTTCGAGGGCAATTGTTTGTGTATCTATATGCGTTGTTTTAGGTATTGTCTCTGTTTCCTCATCTATGACTGGTTTATTGCTATCCTCCCTTACAATTTCTTTTGTTGCTTCAGCTTGCTCAGGTTTGTGGTCCACGGTTTCACTATCATTAGAGGACAGCTGAGGGAGGTTCAATACCACCACTGCTAGTAATAGCACTGCAGCTGCTGTAGTGAGTCCCACCTTCCATTTTCCAGCCATTGGAATCACTTTGTTTTTTTTGACCGCTGTTTTTAAGAATGCTCGTAACTCCTCTTCTCGATGGGCTTTTATTCCAGCAATTATTCGTCTTTGGGTATCAACGGCTTCTTTGAACTTAGGATCCGTTTTTATCCTAGCTCTGACTGCATCCAATTCAGTGCCTTGTAATTCCCCTAAGAGGTATTTGTCTATAAGATGATATGTATTCTCTTCTATGCTCATATCAAATCCTCTTTAGAATATTTAGAAGTTACCGTGCTTTGTAACTTTTTAAAACACTGGTACTTTTTACTCTTAACAGTGTTGGCGTTTGCAAAGTTTAACTTCTCCGCGATGACCTTCGTACTCAGTCCATCAAAGTAAAAGTAAGATAGAAGTCTCCTGCAGGTTTCATCCATCTCCTTGATGATGGTGTGCAAAACGCTTTGGTCTAAGTCCATTTTCATTTCCTCACCGCCTTTTTCTAGGTGATTGGTTTCATCCACTAGTTTAAATCGACTTCTTTTTTTCAACTCCTTATACCACAGATTTTTAGCGATGGCCATAACATATGTACTGAGTTTACTTTGGAGTAAGAAGTTAGGCTTGTTTACATTTTTCCAAACAGCAATCACGCTTTCTTGCATGATGTCATCTACTATATTTTCATCCCCATTATTTTTTAGTACAAAATTCTTAACCA
>JBMYYN010000119.1:0-6444 GCA_049609445.1 Bacteroidia bacterium
CATTTCATATGCTTGAGAGCTATCAGCGGATTGTATATCATCTATTACAGGTATTTCTGCGTGATCTGGAGATGGAACCAGCTCTCTATACGTCTCATTTGCAGAGTACTTAGTGATACTAGGAAATTTGAAACTTTGGGCTGCCACAAATAGTAGTAGGCTTACGGCTAAGAATGCGATTGTTTTTTTCATAATTTGAATACTTTTTTTATAGATTTATTTGTCTCATCTCTCCGGTTGGAGTGATGAAGAATATTTCTTTTTTAGGTTTTACAGGTGCTGGTCTCGGTGGTTTCGGTGGTGCTGGCTTTTTGCTTAGCACTAGATTGATTTGATACATCACCTGTATCACAGGTTCGGACACCACAGGATTGACTACAAAGTCAAATTCCTTATCAATAACAGGTAAGTAATGACGTGTTATTTTCTTTTTGGAGTCGTTGTTTAGGTTAAACTTTTTGGTAAAATAAGACGTACAAGAAAACGCTGTATAGCTAGCATATTTTTCGCCTGGGTACACAACCACATAACCTTCTGACAAAAAACGACTGTAATCTTTGATTTCAATATCCCTAAACTTTGCATATCTATCCAGCTGCTCAAAAATCATACTATCTGCACTCTTTCTAAGTCTGGCTTTTACGGCTCCCATATCTCTCACTACCACATCTGTACGTATATAGTCGTACACTTCATTGGCCGTACATAGAGAGAATATTTTATCCAGTTGTTTCGAGTTTCTGTATTCAATAATGATATTTTTCTTGAGCTCAAATCCAACTGGACGTTCGGTGAAGGAGTTTTTACTAAACACTTTTTTCTCCAAGACTTTGTCATAAATCGGCACAAACGAGATGACGTCTACATCTAGCGTCATAGACTTATCTATTTCTTTCAAGCCTTGCTCTATAGTTGCTATTTTTTCGTTGATTATCTGATTGGCTTGTGCCTCGGTCTCCGCTTCTTGAGATAGGCTGAATATGGCCACAAAGGCATCTGGCGTCGCATTGTACATTCCCTTGATGGTGATTACATTGTTGTCATTATAATTGACTGGCACAGCTATATTATTAGTATTGAGTACTATGGGAGCTGAAGCACTATAGGCCCAGTTTCCGGTTTTCAATTGAGCTTTAGCTGCATAAGCCACCAAGCTAAAAAAGATAATTGCGAATGTTTTTTTCATTTTGTTCCTACTATTTCAACCTCAAAAGTGGAGGAAGAATTTTACACAAAATGCTAGACTGTGTGAATGTGCAGGATAGATATGTGAACCTGTCGATTTCGGAAATGAACTGAATTCAAATGCTTATAAAAAGTGTCCAAAACAGAATAGCCCGATTTTTGTAAGTATATATTCGTACTATCTATGAGTCAAAAGACTACCATATCTCTTTTCGGTGCGTTGCTCTTACTGATCCTATCAGTGAGTGAATCCAATGCTCAGTCCAAGAGAAAATCACGTAGTTTTTCGAAGATAGAACAAGCCAATCAAGTCATATCCAAGGATCCTACCCTATCCTTTAAGCTAGCCACACAGGCTCTACTTTACAGTAAAAAAAGTGGAGACAAATACACGCAAGCAGAGGCATACAAGACCCTAGGTACACTTTACTACAATACCGCAGAATATGACAAGGCTATTGAGCATTTCAAACAAGCACAGAAGCTTTTCGAACAGTTCAAGGATAGAAAGAATGAAGAGTACATTCTGAACTATATAGCCAAATCATATGAGGCAAAAAACGAAGCAGAAAAAACGATAGAGTACTACGATAAAGCAGAAAAGAAAGCCGCAAGCTCCACAGATAAAATCTCCTATAGGTTTAACAATACCAAGGTAAAAATCAAACAGGGAAAGAAGGACGTAGCTACGGAAGAACTGGAAAAAGAGTTGAGTGACACCACTAGCCTAGATCAAAAGCAAAAGATCGATATGTACTTAGAACTCGGAAATCTGTACATAGAAGACCAAAAGACTGAGGAAGGTGTGGAGCTGATCGAGAAAGCCATCGATATATCCAATAAAGTCCAATCTGACTCTATAGAGGTGGTCACACTCAACAATGCTTGGGGCATATACAATGCCAATGGACTTACCGCACAAAACTTCACCACCCAACAAAAGGCTCTGGAAACTTCCGAAAAGACTAATAATGTCTCTCTATCCAGTGCTGCCAATTACAATCTCGGGAATTCTTACATCGAAGAAAACCCAGAGATAGCGGTTAGTTTTTTTGAAAAAAGTGTAGAACTCACCAAAGAAAAACCAAAGGAGGTAGATCACATCAAAGCAGTAGAACGACTAAGTGAAGCCTACGAAAAGTCGGGTGAATATGCGAAGGCACTCCAGAAGTACAAAGAGTACATCTCACTGGTAGATAGCATCAAAGAGTCTGAGGTAGCTGGTCGACTACGAAACGAGCTTCTGAGCACCAAGTACAAGATACAAGAATCCAAAATTCACGAGCTAGAGCTCAAGCAAGACCAGAAAGAACAAGCTATCAAAACACAGCGAAATACCATACTAGGACTGATAATGGGTCTTCTGATATTGCTAGGACTCACCTACTTCTTGGTCAAAAACATAAGACAAAAACAACGATCCAACACGCTTATACAGTTGGCTTCACTACGTAGTCAGATGAATCCTCACTTCATTTTCAATTCGCTAAATTCTGTAAATGGTTTTATAAGCCAAAACGAAGAGATAAAGGCCAACCGATACATCTCCGATTTCTCGAAACTGATGCGAACCGTACTCAACAATTCAAACAGCCCAACCATTCCGTTACAAGATGAGTTAAAATCTCTAGAGATATACATGGCACTAGAGCATTCGCGATTTGAAGACAAGTTCGACTACGAAATCAATATAGACTCATCCATAGACACCTTGCAGATAGAAGTCCCACCTATGCTCATACAGCCGTATATAGAAAATGCCGTTTGGCACGGGCTCAGGTACAAAGAAAATAAAGGGCTGCTAGTACTCGATGTAAAACAAGAAGATGATAGTCTGAAAGTGATCATCACAGACAATGGCATAGGAAGACAAAAATCTCAAGAGCTCAAAACCACACACCAAAGAGACTATAAAAGTACCGGGATAGCCAATACAAAAAAGAGAATAGAACTCCTTAATAATTTGAACAATAGACTCTTTTCCAATAACAAAAGGACCAAGTTTGAAGTTAAAATAATAGACCTATTCAAGGAAGAAAGCCCAACCGGAACACAGGTCGTACTGTATATACCTATAAGCCAAGACATCAATGAGTAAAAACCTAAGAGTACTTATAGCTGACGATGAAAAAAGCAGCCGGGACCTCATAGAAAACTATGTAAACAGGTACTGTAAGGACTTGACCATCGTCGCCAAAGCAGAAGATGCTCGCCAGGCAGTTGGTCTCATCCGCACACATCAACCCGATTTGGTTTTTTTGGATGTGGAGATGCCTTACGGCAATGCTTTTGACGTGCTCGAACAGACCGAAAACATCAACTACCACACTATATTCATCACGGCGTACAGCGACTATGCCATAAAAGCACTTAACTACAGTGCGGCATACTATATCCTCAAACCCATCAGTATAGAAGAGCTTGTGTCCGCCGTGGAAAAAGTAAAAGAACTCGACAAAGAAGACGACTTCTCAGAGCTCAAGAAAGCCTTGAAACAGAATCTAGGAAACGATGGTATAAAACGAATCGTACTACCTAATCAAAATGGCTTCGAAATCGTGAGTGCAGATGACATCATCCGAATCTCAGGCAGTGGTAACTACTCAGACCTCTACTTGACATCTGGGACCAAAAAGACTGTAAGCAAGATTCTGAAGTATTTCGAAAATTTAGAAGAAAACGACAACTTTCTACGCATCCACAAATCGCATATCATCAATACCAATCAAATCTCAGCATACAAAAAAGGCAGAGGCGGTAGTCTGATTATGAGTGACGGAAACGAGGTAGAAGTATCTGCGAGTAAAAAAGCCGAACTGATGAAGGTACTGGGACTTTAGATGACGGCAAAATTGATGCAATTCAACCTCCCTTTCTAGCACAAAATCACGCCTCTCAAATAAAGCAACATCATCTGATTTTCAAAAACTTACGCTCAATATTGCACGAAATCACACGGTTATGCTCAATATGCAGTATAATTGGTAGTTCAGTTGATATTAATAATGATGGAATCACTCAAATTCTTGTTGTTCGTTATACTCTTAAGCTGTTGCAAGCCTAGTATTGAGAGTAAAACAGAATGGAACAAAGCTGATTTATATCAAATCAAGGATATAACATCAACCCAAAAGGGTGACACTACAATTGTATTAATTAAGGACAACTCATACATCTATTTTGACGAGTATAACATTTGGAAAAACAACTACTTTATTTGGAAGAACAGAGAGAACTTAAGACAAGTTTCAATATTGAAAATCAGATCAATTCAAGATGGAAGAGATTTTGCAATGGATGGGATATATCTAAATCACAACATCAATGCAATTATCAATCGGTACGCGAACAATTCAACTTTTGATAGTATTTCTCATCTGGTGCTAAGTACATTTACAGCAACTGAAATATTGAACTTTAGATCTGCCCACAATTATCTTAATGGTCGAAATAAGGATTATGAGGGGACCTTTGTTGATTTATTATATAACTTCTCTCTATGTAATGATTCTTGCTTTACCTCAAGACGATTAAAATTGATTGGAAAGATGCTTTATGAAGTAAAACTTAATGATTTTTGGCATGACAATAATAGAATTGACGCCGAAAATTTTGTCCTAAAATTGAATCAGATCCTTCGAATGAAAGGAATAGAAGAGATTATAGAATAAAAAGAAATGGGATTTAACATAGGAGTTTCAGCAATTACGACGGACTTTAGTGCTATAATTGAATGTGATACGTTTCTTGAACGGACATTTTACATCTGGGTATCAGAGTTTAGTAGCTTCGGAGATGAATCTTGTATAATTCAAACAGGAAGATATTTTGGATTAGATCTAAAACCATTGACCAATCTCATTTATACCAATGGTGAGCTCGATGATGATTATATAAATTCCGGACTTCAAAAAACTGGATTCCTAATTGACTTGCTAAGTGAGTTAATCGTTAACTTATCAAACGAAAGAAATTTCATAGAAAAAATAAATTATAAGACTGATACCGGTCCAAGTAATGAGGAGAGACAATTGATTATTGATGCCTTTGGACACGACCCTTTTCCAAAGAAGGATAATCCAGATCCAAATCCTTGGAAAGAATATATAATAAAAGGTGAGTTTTTAGATCACTTAAACATCCTTAAAGAAAGTCTTAATTGTTATAAATCAAAAGGCTATGAAGAAGTATTCTTGACTGCAGGTTAAGTATTTCTACTTGTGAAATCAGCACATAGAATCATTCCCTACCTCCTCTTTTCTAGCCATTGTATTACTTTCGTCTGCTCAATGAAAAAGATATTCTCGTTTGCTCTTATCCTTCTGATTTCTCACACTGCTTTTGCTCAGAAGATGTCTCCGTACAAAATCTACAATGCCAAAGGCAAAAAGGTGAGCTACAAGAAGATGATAAAATCTCTCGCGAAGCAAGATATAGTGCTATTCGGAGAGCAGCACAATAGTGCCATAGCTCACTGGCTACAATTAGAAGTGACTAAAAAACTAAGTGAATCTCGCACCTTACAGCTTGGTGCTGAGATGATAGAAGCAGACAACCAATCTGCTTTGGATCTGTATATGAATGGCACCATAGACTACAAGGGTCTCGATACCGCAGCTCGTCTATGGAAAAACTATAAAACAGATTATGCTCCTCTCGTGGACTTTGCTAAAACCAATGGCATCTCGTTCACCGCGTGCAACATTCCCCGTAGATATGCCAATAAAGTTTATCGTGGTGGATTCGAGGTATTGGACACATTATCTGATCTCGAAAAAAGCTGGATGGCTCCTCTTCCAATGGCATTCGATCCTAACTTACCAACCTACCAAAGCATTCTCAAAATGATGGGAGATCACGGTTCACCAAAGCTGGTTATGGCTCAAGCTACCAAGGATGCTACGATGGCACATTTCATTCTAAAAAACTACAAAGCAGGCAATCTATTTATGCACTACAACGGTGCATTTCACTCTGATTTTTATGAAGGAATTCTTTGGTATCTACAAAGACAAGCTCCTGATTTAAACTATGGTACGATTTCTACCGTCGTACAAGCTGACATCAAACGTTTAGCGGAGGAAAATAAAGGCAAAGCTGATTTTATCATTGTGGTGGATGAGGACGTGACAACAACTTATTAGATGCCATCGTTCTAGAGATAACGACTACCTCGTTTGAATCTCCATAAACACATATCAACACTCAGGCCTGTACTCAAAGTACTTTTGGTGGCTTTGGGATTCTTCTTCGTATACT
>JBMYYN010000120.1:0-6297 GCA_049609445.1 Bacteroidia bacterium
TTATTAGCTCCAAATATCGGCAATATTTCTATAATAATTCGGTCATGTTTTCACACCTTTCTCCAAAATGCTGGTGTGAGAAGTATAAGCACTGTAAACAGCTCAAGTCTCCCAAGTAACATAAGAAAAGATAAAAAGAGCTTAGCACCGTCTGAGAAGAAAGCGAAGTTGTGACTAGGATCCACACCACCAATACCTGGTCCGATATTTCCTAAACACGCAATACTTGCTCCTGCAGCTGTCACTACATCATGTCCAAAGCCTGCGATGACCAAGGTTCCAATCGTGAATATGAACAAGTAAATAAAAAAGAAAGCAAGTACATTGTAAACGATTTTTGGTTCAACAGATTTATTATTGACTCTTACGGGAATTACTCCTCGTGGGTGCAAAATCCTACGAAACTCGGTGTAGCCATTCTTAAGTATAATCAAATGTCTGATCACTTTCACACCACCAGATGTAGATCCTGCACTTCCACCCGTAAACATCAAAAAGATGATTAGCATATAAGCAAATGGTGACCACAATGCGTAATTGGAGGTAGAAAAACCTGTAGTTGTAATTATAGTAACAACCTGAAAAGCACTATGTCGAAAGTTTTCTTCTAATGATCCATCTCCAGTGTATGCCAAAGTCGCTGTTATTGCGATAATAAATACGATGGTAAGACCGAGATAAGTTTTAAATTCTTCATTTGACCTCACTTTAGAAATTGCTCCTTTTAAAATGAAATAAATCATACTAAAATTAATTCCTCCGATGAGCATAAATGCAGTAATAATGTACTCTATCGCTGGTGAATTAAAAGCCGCAACACTGGCATTTTTTGTAGAAAAACCACCTGTAGACATTGTTGTAAAAGAATGATTAACAGCATCTAACCATGTCATGCCAGCTATTTTCAAACAAATAGTTTCCAATGCTGTCAGTAAGACATACAGAATCCAAAGTCTTTTTGCTGTATCTGTAATCTTAGGATGAATTTTTCCTGAAGATGGACCTGGGGATTCTGCCATAAAGAGCTCCATCCCTCCAACACCAAATAGAGGGAGAATAGCCACAGTTAGTACGATGATACCCATACCACCTATCCATTGTGTCATGCTTCGCCAAAGCATTATTCCAGCGGGTAAGGCTTCTATATCATTTAGAATAGATGCTCCTGTAGTGGTATAACCTGAGAATGTTTCGAATAAAGCTGAAGGAATAGAGGTAATTGTACCGCTCATCACAAATGGTATAGCTCCTGTAACACATAACAAAACCCACCCTAATCCTACAATGATGTACCCATCACGTTTCGATAGTTCTTTTTTGTTTTTCCGAGTAAAAAACCACAATAGCAAACCAGCATTGCATGTAATCACTGCAGAGCTAAGCAAAGCCGTAAAATCTCCTGAGTTTTGAAACCAAGAAACTGGCAGTAATGTGGTCATAAACAGACCATTGAGAAGCATGAGCATCCCAAAAATATGCAGTATAGCTTTAAAATGAAACACCTTCTAATTAAAGATTTTTAACGTTTTTTCTATCGAGTGAGGAAGAGCAAAAACAACTACCTTATCATCCGCTTTGATATGAAAATCTGGAGATGCAATCCAAGATTCGCTGCCTCTTATTATTCCTCCTACTCTAGTATCTTCAGGAAGCTTCAATTCTGATATTAATCGATTTGAGGCTTTTGATCCCTCTTTTACATTGATCTCAATGACTTCAGCATCTAAGCCATGAATACCTGCTATATTTATAATGTTGGCTTGTCGTACATATCTGAAGATATTATTAGCTGCGATTAGCTTTTTATTGATTAATGTATCTATTCCAATGGTTTGGGAGAGATTTATGTAGTCCATATTCTCTACCATGGCTATGGTTTTCTTCACTCCGTGGTTTTTGGCAACCAAACAAGACATAATATTAGTTTCAGAGTTGCCAGTTACAGCTATGAACGCATCCATTTCAGAAATGTTTTCATCTTCAAGAAGGTGTACGTCATGGCCATCGTCATTTATAATCAAAGTATCTGGAAGAACGTCTGCAAGTTCTTGGCATTTTTCAGTATCAGATTCTATGAGTTTTACATTTTTTCTTCTACTTAGCTTTTTTGACGTTCTGAAGCCAACATTACCTCCACCTAAAATCATAACATTCTTGACTTCCAGTTTAGTTTTACCGCAGGCTGCCCTTATCTCATCTATTCCTTGCGGTCTACACATAAAGAAAGCATGGTCACCTTCTTTGTAGACGAAACTAGATTCAGGTATTATCACTTCCCCTTCCCTTTCTACCGCTATTGTACTGTAGTTATTTTCTTTGTTGTATGCTTTGCAGGCTTCAGCTATAGTTTTATTTATTAGCTTACTTGCCGTTGTTAGGTAAACACCTAGTAGTGTCAGTTTCCCAAATTCAAAATCAAAAGCATTGCTAAAAGCAGATCTCCTTAATAATCGAATGATTTCTTTTGATGCTAACTCCTCTGGGGATATTATGACATCAATACCCATAGTTTCTAAGTCTAATCTATCTTTTAGTTTAAGGAACTCTGAGTTGTTTACCCTCGCTATTGTCTTTTTTGCTCCAAGTTGCTTACCGAGAGTTGCAATGGTTAGATTGGTAGTTTCAGATGAAGTAACAGCTATAATAAGATCTGTAGTAGATACTTCTGCCCTATCCAGGACACTAAGAGAATATGCATTACCATGAATGGTCATTAGGTCCAATTCTGAATCAGCCCTGCTTAGAATTTTTGCTCTAGTGTCTATCAACACAATAGAGTGAGATTCCTTCGTAAGTAATTTTGCTAAGTGATAGCCTACTTCTCCCGCTCCTGCTATAATTATTTTCATAAAGCGATGCGAATGTACATTTTATACAAATAATGTTGTTTGTAATGCGGTATTTCTATTCGTTAAAAATAACAAGGATTTGTTAAAATTGTACTTAATATAATGAGCACATTAGAAGAGTACTTTGGTCGATTTCGTATAAACGTCATAGGTAATGAATTAACTATCGACACTCCGTATGGTGAAAATAAACGTGTATTGTACGCTGACTGGACGGCTAGCGGTCGAAATTACAAGCCAATTGAGCATAGAATGTCTGAACAAATTATGCCCCTCGTAGCCAATACACATACAGAAACCAACAGTACAGGATTAGCTATGACTCACGCTTATTCTAAAGCAAGAGAAATAATTAAAGAACACGTTAATGCATCTTCGGATGATGTTTTGATTTCTTGTGGTAGTGGTATGACTGGAGCGATCAATAAGTTTCAGCGAATTTTGGGGTTTAGAGTACATGAAAAGTATTACAATATGCTTTCACTTGAAGACCATGAAAGACCTATTGTATTTGTAACTCATATGGAGCATCACTCAAATCAAACTACTTGGTTAGAAACTATAGCTGACGTTATTGTGGTTCCACCAGATAGTGAAGGAAGAGTAAGCATTGGAAATTTTGAAACGGCTTTCAAGAAATATGAAAATCGTCATTTAAAGATAGCTGCAATAACGTCGTGTAGCAACGTTACTGGTCTGATGACAGATTACCATGAGATTGCCAAATCAATACATAAGGTTGGCGGATATTGTTTCGTAGATTTCGCTTGTAGTGCTCCTTATGTTGAGATTAATATGCATCCAGAAGACCCTGATAAAAGACTTGATGCAATATATTTCTCTCCTCACAAGTTTTTGGGAGGTCCTGGAACCTCAGGGATTTTATTGTTCAATAAGGAATTGTATCAAAACAAAGTGCCAGACAATCCTGGAGGAGGAACTGTTGATTTTACTAATCCATGGGGGCTTCACAAATTCGTAGATGATATAGAAGCAAGAGAAGATGGAGGTACTCCAGCTTTTTTACAAACAATGAAAATAGCTCTTTGTATTACGCTCAAAGAACAAATGGGAGTCAATAATATTTTAAAAAGAGAAGAAGAATTATTGTCTATCGTATGGAACCGCTTAGGAAAGATTGAAAACCTTGAAATATTGGCCTCACAACATAAACATAGATTAGGGGTTATATCGTTTTTTATAGAAGGTCTGCATTACAATGTCGGAGTTAAGATGCTAAACGATAAATTTGGAATTCAGACAAGAGGAGGATGTTCGTGTGCAGGAACCTATGGACATTACCTACTTAATTTAGATTCTGTAGTTTCAGGTGAGATTGTAAATAGGATTAATCATGGTGATTGTTCTACACGTCCGGGATGGATTAGAATGTCAATACATCCTACCATGACTGATTCCGAATTGCACGAAATATTGGATGGAATAGTTTCTCTGTCAGAAAATTTCCAAGATTGGATTTCTGATTATAAAATTGACCATCTTGAAGGGATTATTCAACATAAGGATGAAACCAATTATCTGTATTCAAAAATGGATGATCTGCTTGAGACAGATTTGTAACAAATCAGTGTTTTGATGCATCGACTACGGCCATTACGCTTCTTGCAGTGGCTATAAGTTTTCTTTCACCATTGTTTTCTACGTACACTTTTCCTGTACAGAACATCATAGCTTTTCCTGCTTTTTCAACTATCCCTTCTGAAATGATTTTATCTCCTTGACCTGGACTAAAATAGTCTACGCTAATGTTTGCAGTAACTGTCCCATACCCAACAGGAACCAATGAGTAAGCCGCAAATCCCATACATATATCAAGAATTGTAGCAGTAACACCTCCGTGTACATACCCAAACTGTTGTAAATGTATTTTTTCTAAATCCATTTCTCCTACGATTCTCCCCTCTTCTATCTGAGTAAGGTCAAACCCCATTAGATGCATAAAATGTTGACCGTTTAGTCTTTCTTTTATCTCAGCCTTAAAATTGGGATTACGGGTTTTTAGTCTGCTCATCTAGGGCAAATATATTCTGAGTAGACTAACGTATCAAACTAATAATGTTGCTAATAACAAAGCTTTCTCCTCCTTCTGGAGTAAAAGTGAAAACTCCAAAATACTCAGAGGCTGGAAGACTATTTCCATTTCGGTAATGAGTACCGTCCCAGCAATCATTGACACTTTCTCCTACAAATACAACTTCCCCGTAGCGATTATAAATCTTGTATTTTAAATCTAAACAGTTTGTATGACTTATGTCTACTTGATAACAGTCATTATATGGGTCTCCTTGAGGTGTAAAGACATTATACAACTCAAACCCATCTGAATTTTTAAGAATTTTATCAATTTCAACTATTACGGATAGAGAGTCATTATATACACAAGCACCGGTATCGTTTGTGATTAGTTTAATCGTGTAGGTTCCTTCAGTGTCATAAATGTATTCCGTCAGTTTTGTGTTTTCTACTACGTATCCATCACCTAAATCCCACGTGTAAAGATCACCATTAATGGAACTTTCGATACTAAGCTTACCGTCTGAAAGGCATCCTCTGGTATAATCAACTTCAAATGAAACCTCATTTTGTCTTGACTCTATTACTGTCACAAAGAATGAGGTGTCGTCTTTCTGATTACATGAGTTGGTATCTAAAACGGATAGATCAATGGTATATCTTCCAGGAATACGATAGACGTGTTTGACTTGGTCATTACCAGATGTAAACGAATTGCCATCTCCCATATCCCAAGTTACTTGCTCATTGCTGTTAGTCAAGTTTTGAATTATTAATTCTAAAGAATCACAGCCGTAGTCTTGTTCAATCGAGAAACTCGCAGTTAAGATTTTTTCTGGAAGAATTCTTACAGTTCGAGAAAATGTGTCTGTGCAATCCTGATTTTTAACAATAAGTATTACATCATATTTTCCATCATTTTCGTACACCCACGAAGTGTTTCTAGTATCTGAGACATCAGATGATATGGATGTATCCCCAAAATCCCACTCGTATGACAGAGATAATCCTTGACTTAAATTATTAAAGATCACTTCGTTTTCGCAAGTCGTGTCAATTGACTGAAAATCAGATACTACACCAAATACACAGTCAATGACATTAAGTTGGTAATCTCGATGTACTTCGGCAATCTTTATTCCATCTCTATATTCTTCTACGAGTATAGCCATAACGAACTGACCCGTCTCAGAAGGTGTTACTCGTAAAAGACCCGTAGACGAATTAATGTTCAGCAAGACAGAACCGTTCATCATGTTGCTTACATTGAATGGAGCCTTCATAAGCACTTCTTGATACGGCGGAGAACCAGCAGGAATAGGTCTATTGTCTACGGCTGTCGCTCCGAGATAGGGAATGATTAACGAGTACACCAATGAATCTCCATCTAAATCTGTAGCACTATGGTCAAAAA
>JBMYYN010000121.1:0-6295 GCA_049609445.1 Bacteroidia bacterium
TACCCAGATTCCGGTAAGGCCATCTATTTGATAGGCTTCTATATTGTATTCTCGTAGAGTGTTTATTAGAGCAGTTTCGAGAGTATCAATGTATTTTTTCACCCCAATGCCATGCTTTCTAAGATTGATGATGGGGTAGCCGACTAATTGTCCCGGTCCGTGATATGTTATATCTCCCCCTCGATCAGTCTGATGCACCTCAGCTTGGATTTGTTTTAGAAAATCAGGAGCAATTAGAAGATTGTCTTTTTTTGCACTTTTACCAAAGGTGTAGACGTGGTGGTGCTCGCATAGCAGTATAGTGTCACTATCTCCCTGTGCTACTTTTCGATGGGTAGTGTTTTGTATATCCAAACCATCTTTATAGGCGACGGTTCCTATTCTGTTGACAACGAAATTCATTTTACGATCCGAGTTTACTTCTCTTTTTTACAAACATTCCTAACAAGAAAAAGATTCCTATAAAACTGGCAAATCTTCCAATATAGTCGCCGTATTTAGCGTAGAAAGTAAGTTGTCGGTAGTTGTTTGCCTTTACTTTGAGAACAGTAGGTTCCCACCATTCCGTTTGCTCTTGAATATTTCCGAGTTTATCTATCCTACAGCTTATGCCCGTGTTAGCACTTCTCAGCACTTCTCTTCTGTTTTCTATAGCTCGAAGGCAAGAATAGTACATGTGTTGCTTGTAGCCATCAGTGTCCTTCCACCAGCCATCATTAGTGATCACCAAGAGGATTTCAGAACCTCTACGAGTAAACTCAGCCACATGACCAGGAAACACGCTTTCGTAACAAATCAATGGTGCGACATCGGGTTTTTCACCGCAGTCAAAGTTCTTTGCCTCCTTATCAGAACCTAAGCTCCCAGTAATTCCTCCAAGGTCAAGAGCAAATGATTCTAAAAACTTAAAAACCTTCGGATAGGGCATTTTTTCAGCTCCGGGCACAAGCTTGCTTTTGTGATAAAAGTCTAGTTTGTTTCCGGGAGAGACCTCCATAGCTGTATTATAACTTTCGTAAAACTGACCATTGGATTCACGAGCAGTTTCTTGCATCTCTTCTCCCTTAGAGTAAAAATTATAGGTAGAAACTCCAGTAACTAGGTGAATCTGTTTGTGTTTATTTACAAATTCTTGAAGTAGTTGAATGCTTTTGTATTGGGTAGGGTAGTCCTCATCTATGTATTCCACCACGGCAGTCTCAGGTAGAATAATATATTTAGTACTATCAGTAATATGCTCTTCAATCATTCCAAGCATCTTGACAAGATTAGGGACCTCTTCGCCTTCATTGAATTTTTTGTAAGGGTCAATGTTGGGTTGTACGAGCAAAACTTCATGTATGTCTCTGACCAGATAACTGACCTGAGTACTCAGTATCTTAAAAACGAACGAGATAAGTATGGGAATAATTAAAAACAAAGATGGTTTTATCCATTTTTTTGCTCCGGCTTTGGGAGATCGTATAGTCGCATAAAAGAAAATATTACTGATTAGAATCCAAAGGCTGCCACCCAAAGTGCCTGTAATCTCGTACCACTGAACTACGTCATTGTGCTTAGCAAAAATGTTTCCTAGCGTAAACCAAGGCCAAGTTATTTGCCAGTTGAGGTGCAAATACTCGTACGCAAGCCATAGCGAAATAAGAACGAGATAAGCCTTCTTGTCATCGAAGACGGTTCGGGCTTTTCCGTATGCCCACCACGGAAGAAACATAAGAGCCGCATTAGCTACCATCATGACAATACTAGAAATAGGCTCAGCATTCCAAACCCACCAAGATATGGCGACATTCCATAGCAGTAGAGATGTGTATATGAGCCATCTACCATATTTGATATCTCTTATTTCTCTTTCTAAAAACAGAAGAGGTACAAAACCTACGAATCCTAAAAAGAACAAATCTCTAGGAGGCCATGCAAGCCAAAAAAGCAAAGCAGGCAAGACGGATAGGATGGTTATTCTAAGTTTTCTATTTTGTGTCATAACCAGCTACTAAGAGTACAAATTCACCTTTCGGCGGATGATTAGTAAAGTGATGCAGGACTTCATCAACTGTTCCACGCACGTGTTCTTCAAATTTTTTAGTCAATTCCCTACCTATAGCCACTTTACGGTCAGCTCCTAGCAATTCCTTAATCATTGTAAGAGATTTTACAATTCGATGTGGGCTTTCATAGAATATGCACGTTCTTTTTTCTTCTAGCAGACTCAAAATCTTTGTCTGTTTTCCTTTTTTATGAGGAAGAAATCCCTCGTAAATAAATGTGTCACAAGGTAAACCAGAGTTTACTAAAGCTACTATGGCTGCGACTGCACCAGGAAGCGTTATGACCTCTAAATCATTTGCTATCGCTTCTCTAATGAGCAGAAAACCAGGGTCAGAAATACCAGGCATTCCTGCGTCAGTACAAACAGCAAAAGTTTCACCCCCTTGTAGTTTTTCTATGACCACATTCAGATTTTTATGCTCGTTGTGTTGGTGATAAGGAATAAGTTTTTTTTCGACCTCATAGTGGTCCAAAAGCTTTTTTGTTTGTCGCGTGTCTTCAGCTAGAATAGCATCGACTCCTCTCAAAACTTCTATTGCTCTGTAAGTAATGTCTCCCAGATTTCCAATAGGGGTAGGGACAATGTATAATTTACCGCTGCTCAATTCAAGGCAAAAATAGCTATAATTGAAGTTGTAGAATGCATAGGGTTTATATACATTTCATCTGGGTCTTCTTATCGCTATCGACTGCCTATGCTCAGACAGTTCGCGTGGTGTCCTCTTTGCCAGATGAGCTAAAGGAAAATTCCGGTTTGGCATTTTATGGATCGGGTATTTTGTATTTCATAAATGACGGAGGGAATGCTCCGCTCCTGTACAGGTACGATACCTTGTCATCCAGCTTGACGAGTAAGTCTATTGTGAATGCTAATAATGCAGATTGGGAAGATCTTGCTCAAGATGACGATGGAGTATTGTATATAGGAGATATAGGCAATAATGGAAATTCTCGTAAGAATCTTCGAATATTTATAAGTCCGAACCCGGAGAACGTGTTTGGAACAGAATTGACCGTAGATACTATTTCTTTCCGGTATCAAAACCAAACAGAATTTCCTCCAAATTCGAGTAACTTAAATTATGATTGCGAGGCTATGATACATTATAAAGATAGCCTTTATCTTTTTACCAAGAATAGAACAGACCCATATGATGGCTGGAGTTATATGTACGTACTTCCTGACCGAAAAGGTGATTATGTAGCGAGGCTGAGTGATAGTATACAGTTTCCGGCTGTGGCCAAAGAAAATGGGTGGATAACAGGTGCTGATGTAAGAGGAGATTCATTGGTTCTTCTAAGTAGTTCTAAGGTGCATATAGCTGGTTCGTTTATGAGCAAACCCTTGAAAGATCTTAAGTGGACGGAATACAATGTTGGTTTTTCTCAGAAAGAGGCTGTGGTCTACGGAGCAACAAATGAACAGGTTTTCTTGTCTGACGAGCTTTTTGTTATAGGCAATAATTTGTATTTCTTAGATATATCTACCGACCTATCGAGAGTGGAGATACTAGAAGTAAACCAAGTGAAAATCAAATCTTCTTGTAATAAATTGGAGATAAGACTGCCAAAATCTCAATCTGAGTGCATGATTCGTATAACTGATATGTTAGGGAAGTTCTCCCAAACCTCATTTAGTGAAGGTACGATGGTGCTGGAAGGTGATTTGTGGCCAAATCAAGTCTATATCGTACAGGTGTTTTGTGACGGAAAATACACGGAGTACAGATGGGCTAAGACACAATAAAGGGGTATCTTTGCGATAAGTTTTAGATGAATCATTTCGCATTATTTTTAATGACATTTTTCTTGTCTTTTATGCTTGATAAAGAACTTTCATTCAAAGAACAACAACTTGAATATTATAGAGTAGAGCATGCGTACCGTGATGCCGGAGAAGAAGCATTCGCAAGGTTACGTGCGGCAAACATAGATGTAGATAGTTTTGATTTGTTTATACGTGCTTTCAAATTTGAAGAAGATTTGGAGGTCTGGGCCAAAAACAAAACGGATTCTTCGTTTTCGCTAGTAACGAGTTATAAGTTTTGTTCTAATGTGGGAGACTTAGGCCCTAAGAGAAAAGAGGGCGATAAGCAAATTCCGGAAGGTTTTTATAGTTTGAGTGAGTTTAATCACAATAGCGTATACTTTCTATCTCTCAAGGTGGATTATCCCAATGCAAGTGATTCTATACTTTCAGATCAGCGTAGTCCTGGTGGGATGATTTTTATACACGGCGGATGTCGAACCATTGGATGTATTCCTATCACTGATAGGTGGATAAAAGAGCTATACGTTTATGCCGTAGAGGCCAAGAATGGAGGTCAAGAGCAAATTCCTATTCATATTTTCCCAACTCGTATGTCCCAAGAAAATATGTCACTCCTAGAGAAACAGTATGATGAACAAAAAGTAGGTTTTTGGAGACAACTAAGGGAAGGATATTCATACTTTGAAAGCTCTAAACAGCTTCCAATCGTTCACATAGACTCCTTGGGAGTGTACTCGGTCCAACGATAAGATAATTAGGGTCTATACCCGCTTTTTTGAAAAATATCTTGGTGATTTTTGTTTGACAAAAGATCATTTAGAGATACTTCAGTGTTTTCGCTCATATATTTTCGTACTATTTGCCATCCTAGCCAAGCACCTGCTCTAGGGCTACTATCATTTCCAAATGGGGAAGTAAATGGCCCCTCGTTGAAGTAGTGTTTTTGGTATTCGTTTTTGTCCGAACTGAATAGCACATCTTCTTGAATTAGATAGCTCCACATATTTTTTTCTTGACTTTCAGCCCATTCAATCTGCCCGTTCAGATAATTTATTTTTAAGGAATCGTGAAACTCAGGTAGAAGCAAATCCAGTAAATAAAGCTTCTTGCCTTCTTGTACGGCTTGGTCTATGAAGCTGGTGCTCTTGTATGCAGGTATTTTGTAGTCCACAAATGTTTGGATACAGTTCGGGACTATGCGGTGGTCCTCAAATTTCTTGACTCTATATGTTGGGAAACTCTCAGGATTTAGCATTCCATAGACTTCAAAATCTGAACCTAAATACATGTCTAGACCTACTCCAAACGACTTGTCGGACTGTTTGAAAATGCTGCCATACTGGAATGTAGAGATAAAAGTAGTGATGCCCGATATTTCTTCATCAGGAAAGTAGTGTTTGATGTATTTTGAGGCTTGAGTTATCTGGGCAGTGTAATCTGTAAAGTCTGGAAAAGCGGTCTGTGTGATTTTGTATAGCGAGTCCATATCTCTGTGAGAGATGTATCTATAAAGTTCTACTGCTACGTCAGTGTCATTAGATCCGGGCCTCTGCACATTTGCAGCTATTAGATTGCCCGTAAAAACAGAATAAAAATCAGGATGTTCTTCATTGAGCTGTAAAATATCATCCACACTCTTGCACGCGAATAGGTCTTGCTCAAAACGAATAGTACTTAACTCTAAGTCTATGTTTGAGAGGTCTTTTATGTGGGGGTTGTCCTTGCAACTTGCTAATAATGAGACGAATATCAATATGAATACTTTGTGGAGTACTATTCGGTTTTTAGGTTTAATATTTGCAGACATATATATTCAGATATTATCAATATGAAAAACGTTACAATACTAGCTTTAGGTATGCTAATTACGCAACTATCTTTTGCACAAGGAGAGTTTAGATTTGGACTAAAAGGTTCTATGAATTTAGGTTATCTAGGCGGTACGAGCAAAGTAGTAGAGAATGATGGAGTTACTGCAGGGTTTTCCTATGGGGTGATGGGTGATTACTACTTTGAAGACCACAATAACTATGGGTTTAGTGCTGAGATACTTATTTCTACTGTAAAAAGTAAATTTAATCTGTTGTCAGACCAATCGTTTGTAGAGGATCCTGATACAACAGTACTTTCTGACCTCAATTATGCTTATAAAGTCCAGTACCTTGAGATTCCTCTTAGTTTCAAATTCAGAACGAAAGAAATAGGAAATATGACTTATTGGGGAAATTTTGGTGTAGCACCAGGATTAGCAATGAATGCTCATGCTACGATCACATCTGCTAATCTTCCTGATGTAATCAAAGATTTGGACCCGGTGAATTACCGTGTGAATGATGATGAAGGAACTCCATATACGGTAGATAATTTTGATGACAAGTTGTTCTTAGCTAGATTCCCGTTGATTATCGGAGGAGGAGTAGGATATAAAATGGCTGGAAGTACTTCTATTCAAGGAGGAATCAGATATTCAAATGC
>JBMYYN010000122.1:0-6277 GCA_049609445.1 Bacteroidia bacterium
TACATGGACAATGCGAGATTATTTATTGTCTCGTGTGAGTTTAGATTTTTAACGGATATTTTGACCTTGTAGTCCTTTCCAAATTCTAATTCACGTACATCTACCATTGAGCCATCTAAGGTTTGATAGGTCACGTTCATGTTTAGACCATTCTGTTTATCTGATAAAGTAGTAGTGCTAGGAGTCCCTGTATTGATAAGTCTCACATATAGGGGCTTCTCTCCTGTATTGGTTATCGACCATTGGTTGCTTTCACTCAGTTGGCCATATTCTGATTGGTCTAAAACTTCGGAGAGAACATACGATTTGGTTTTTCCGTTTTGAGTCAGCGAGTACGTCGTTTCCTTGCCTTTGTGTTGCTTCATAACTTTGGCTAGAGCACATAGGCTGTATGCTGTTTCTTGTGTACTCATCCATCTATTCTCACCCATTCGTTTAGCTACCTTTTGTGTGAGATCTAGAATTCGAATGTCATCACCTATGAGTTGCATACTTTCTAGTATGATGCTTCTGTCTCTCACAGGACTTCCGTACGTATAGTAGTCATCTCGATAGGCAGGTATATCATAAGATACCGCAGAGACCATTTCTCGTGCTAATCCTGTTTGCCCTATTAGAGCATATGCACTGGCCAGTCTCCATTTGGCTGCATTATTAACAAGTCCATATTCTTTGAGTCTATTCATGGCACCAATGTCGGGTTTGCCGTATAGAGCCATGGTATACAGTCTGTAAGCTTGATTCAGCTCGCTACCTCTTCTGTAGTATTTCTCGTTTCCTGATACATATCCATTGGCTGTTTGTTTTTGGAATTGATACCACCGTTCGAGCATATACTTCGGTACATTGTATCCGAGTGCTTGGGCTTCTAGGAGAAAATGTCCCGCATAGTTGGTTCCCCATGTAGAGGAGTGATTGGATCCAGGCCAATAGCCAAATCCGCCATCAGAAGTGACAAATCTTTTTAACCTCTTTATTCCAGAAGTGATATTGCGTTGTATTCTATCTTCTTGTCCTGGAGGAAGGTCCATCAAGTCAGTCAAGAAAAGCTGAGGAAATACAGATGAAGTCGTTTGCTCTATACATCCGTGAGGATACCGTATAAGATACCTAAGACGCTTTTCTAGATTGATGCTTGGCATCGTGCTCACTTCTATCACGGCATTATTAGTTCCATTCCAACCTATTTTATTGAAATCAAAGGTTTTGGATTCATTTGATTTTAGTATGACATCTTGGACCTCGTCTACTTCATATCCAGGAAGTCTTACAGGTATATTAAGCTTTTCGGAATGATGATCATTAGGACATGTCGCCTTGAATTGGAGATCTGCAGTCCCTATTTTTTCTGTGACAGTGGCTTCAAAGAATACCATCGCCTCTCCATTTTTTACTTCACTTATTGAGATTTCCTTTTGAGCTACTTTCAAGTGAGAATCATTGATAATAGAGACCTTGATCGGTAATTTCGCTTTTTCATTGGCAAAGACCGTGACTGGTAGCTTTACCTTGTCACCTGGAGTAAGCACCCTAGGTGCATTGCTCTGTATCATTAGCGGCTTACGGACTTTTGCGGTATGCTCAGTTTTTCCAAATGCATTTCCATTTCGAGATACGACCATAGCTCTCACAGACCCAACGTAGTTGGTCAGTTTGAATGAATGAGTGGCTTTCTCTCCAGCTTTTAGATAAAAAGGTCCCAGATATACAACAGCGGGCTTGAATCGATTGGCTTTGGCTATGTTTCCTTCTTCGCCTTCTCCATCCCCACCGATGCTATAGACGTTATCAAACTTTCCAGAAAACGAATTGATTACATCATCGTAGATGTCCCAAGTCTTGATACCTAGTCCTCGCTTTTTATTGAAGTTTTTCCAGATTCTTGGAGTTTTGAAGCGTGTGAGATCCAGAAGTCCATCATCTACTATAGCTACTGTATAGTACATGCTTTTGTTGTTTTTCTCTGAAACAGAGATGGTTGCGTTCTGCTCAGGACGAATTTCATCCTTCATCTTTATAACCGGTTCTAGTACAGTTTTCTTGTCAAAGACGGTAATCGGAATCACCCCATACATTCTGAGTGGCTTATCGTTTTCGGTATGTACGTGTTTTTGTAGTACGGTGATATGAGCATAACAGTTTGGACTCATAGATGCACTTAGAGGTAGTTTGAAGTTTGTGTTACCTTCTTTGGTGTCTATCCAAACCGTTTGAAGAACTCTTATGTCATTTTCTATACTCACCAAGGCTTTCCCTGCAGAAGCACTTGGGAAACTAATAGTGGCTACATCACCTACTTCATATTTCTCCTTGTTGGAGCTCATTTTTAGAAGAAGAGCATTGTTTTGTTGTTTTTGGTTACGTGTACTTCCCCAGTAGTCGGCAAAGAATGTTTGCCCGGCACTATGTCCTGTCTCACTATCAGTGATTTGGATATAGTACTGCCCCCAATCGTATTCATCTATGTTGAGTTTGTATGTTCCTTTTCCACCTTGTGTGGTGATGGTTTTATTTTCTACTACGTCATAACTATTGTTGCTGATGTAGCTGGCGATGTCCTCAGCATTGTGTTGCCACCACCATCTCCATTCTATACGGTATACTTTGACTTGCAGAGTTTTCTCTTTTTTGACTAAGTTTCCTTTTGTATCTAAATTTACGAGATTGATGATGTGGTCCTTGTTGGTATTGAGGTAGCCATACTTATTGAGTGGAAGGTCTAGTCCTACATAGCTATGGTAAGGGTGGTAGGTTTTAACGAGATTGTCGATTGAGAATCCGCCGCCTTTTTCAAAGACCTTTGTAACAAAACTAGCCTTGAGCTTACCTGTGCTCTTTATGTTACTATTGTTAAGCAGGATGGAGGCTTTACCACTTTCGTCTAGCTTACCATCGAATATCACGTTTTCTGTAGCCTCATAATACTTGCCTTCATCTTGAAAAGTATAAGATGGGAACTTTTCAAAAGAAGTATTCTTAGGAGAGAGTACGAGAGTCACATTTGCTTTGAGTCCAGCAGCACTAGCTCCGTGAAGCCACTCACTATAGAGGTCTATAGACTGCTTATCTGCTCCGAGTATCTCTTCTGTTTTGGTGTCAATGTGAATTTTTAATCTATTAGGTCGCACCGTTTCTATTTTTAGGCTTTTCCCAAAAGTGTGACTTCCTGCTTGCAGTGATACATAGTAGTTTCCGGTAGGAGCATCTGCTTCAGTCTTCAGTTTGATGCTTTGGATTCCGATTTTGTTCAGTTTGAGTGTTTGAGTAGAAACTACCTGACCGCTAGGGTTGGTAAATTTCATTTTCATCGGTATCCCATTTCGCATTTTGTTTTGTTCATCTCGTATCACACAAGACAAGTAGATGCTATCCCCGGGTCTCCAGACTCCTCGTTCTCCATAGAAAAATGCATCTACGCCGTTGCTACGACGGACTCCTTGCGTTTCAAACTTGCTAAGTGAGTTGCTAGCATTTGCGTTGAGTTTGAGGTAGGCCTTGTTTTTGCCATAAGAGGCAATTACTACAGAAGGGTTGTCTGACACGCGGACGTTTGCTATCCCTTGTTCATCGGTACGTACAGTTTTCAGAAGTTTCTGTGCATAGTTGTAGAATTTTACTGTAGCATTTGGTTGTGGAGCTCCAGATATCAGATTTGTACTTGCTATGGTATAGGTCCCGTTATCTCCATTTTTGACAACTAAACCGAGGTCTGAGGCTAGCAGGTTTTTACTCTTGGTAGAGTAGTAGTAAAAATATCTGTTGCACGTATTTTCTTCTCTATTTTCATACGTGCTGTTTTCGTAGTAATCGTAATACTCCGAATAGTAGCTTGCATTACTGGCATTTTCACATTCTGTGAAAGTGTAGCTTTGATTGAATGAAAAGCGTACTCGATAGATTGCCCCAGGTTCAGGGTTGATGATGTCTCTTAGGTTTAGACCGTGAGTAGTCCATTGTTGCAATTTACCTGCATTTTTTTCTTCTAAATCGATTGTCTTTGTTTTGATCTTGTCAGCTACTCTACGCAGTTGACTCTTTTGACTCAGGTCATTCACTTGTAGAAACTGCAGGATGTTTTTCTCGTGAATCTTGTAAACATCAACATCCACTTTTTTTAGTCCGATAGTTTTGAATGGTACTATGAGACCTTGAGAGTTTGGAAGAATGCTTCCTTTGCCGATCATCTCTATCGTAGGAAGTGGAGCTTTGATATGTACGTTTTGCTCTTGAACAGTCTTTGTCTTCTTTCCTTTGAAATTCTTTATTCCACTACTGAGCGTAAGCTTGGTATCTCCGACGAAGCTGTTTTTTAGGAAGAGCTTGACCTGTGTCCCTTCGATAGTATAGTTGAAGTTGTTTATGGACTCTAGGCGAATAAGACCTTTAAGGTTTTGTTTTTTGTCTAATGCTTCGGTGAAGTTTAGTGTAAGTACTTGCTCAGGATACGTTTCATACTCGTATTTATTCATCTCAAAATCAGCCACAGCGGGTATCGTTATGGTCTTGGTAGATGTTCTGTTCTTGCCAATAGATTTGCCGCTGAGTTTTAGTTTTAAAGAAGTTTCCTGAAGCTTTTTCTTGATGCCTTTAAGTACGAATCTGAATCGGGTATCACTATCCTTGGTCCAATGAACGTCTTTGGTGCTGTATTGGCCTGCGGATTGGATGATGCTTTTCACTGCGTCTAGTTCAGCTACATCTTCGGTCTCTATAAAACCAGAAAGCAGTAGGTCATTGGGTTTGAATATATCAACTGGATTAGTGTATACTTTATGAAGAGAGTAGTCTTGATCAATGGTTTCAAACACGATCGGAAATACCTTAGTTTCTAATTCCTTAGAAATCAATTTGTCCACTTCGACATCCACTCGATATCGAGTACCACTTTTTAGGTGTTTCTTAGGATGGATTTTAAGGATATAGGGCGATGGCATTTCGACCGTGTAATCAAACTTAGGTGTTACGCTTATAGCACTTTGCAAGATGCTAGAGTCCAATGCGATACTATCTTCAATTCCTTTTTTGAAAACCACCTGTACACTTTTAGTTTTGGAAATGACTCCTGAGGTATATGCTGATATGTATGGTTTGAATGGTAGATCAGCGTCCAGTGGAATATCTATTTTGGGCTCTTTGCAAGATGAGATTATAAGCAAAGAAGAGAGAAGAAGAATACTTAGTTTTTTCAAGATGTAAGGCTTTTGGTTACTCATTCAACGCAAAAAAGTGGTTGAATCATATTTGCGTATAAAGATAGGCTAAAAATCTTTTGCTGATTGACTAAAACCCTAATTCAAATAGATGTCATCTGATTGTATGAAATCCACTTCCATAGCTTCTAGTTCCAAAAAACGATTACGCTCATTCACAACCCATACACAAAGTTTCAAGCCTTGATTATGAGCTTTTTGTACCATAGATTCAGTGATGTAGTCGCCATCTTTTATAGAGATTCCGGTATATGATTCTTTAGATGCTCTTTGGATAGCCTTTTCTATATCACCAAAACTCACGAGCCATGTATTTACATCTGGATAATGTTTCTTGAATGCATTGAGCATCACTGCATTTTCAGTTTCTATATGCAGAGTGTTCTGATCACTGTAGTTGCTAATATGATCGAAGATATCCTGAGACATTAGGTTTAGATAATGTTGCGGTGTCGGCATTTTCAGCGTCGTGGATAGGTTGAAAATAGCTTTGACATCAAGGAAAATGTCCTTATTGTGAAAGTCTACTTCATGATTTATTAATACTTCCTTCAAAGTAGATATGCCGGTTTCCGGGGCAGCACAATCAAAATATTCTTCAATTTTTGGTTTGGTACTGGCGGCTATACTTACAATATCAAATTCATCACAAGGAGGAACATTGATGTCATGAAACAAGAATATCTCGTGGTCGTTGCTTCTTTGAATGTCAATTTCTATTCCATCTGTAGTGCTTAACCCGCGAAGACAAGCTAGAAGTGTGTTCTCTTCTAAATCGCTGAATCCAGAATAATTAGAACCAGCACCTCTATGTGCTATTAGTTTAGTCTGGGAATACTCCACCGGCGTAATGTCATCAGAGCACGAAAACATAAACAAGCAAAAAGATAGATAGAATAAAGTCTTCACCATTTCAAATTTAGAAGTAATCACAAAGTATTACAAATTGGAAATACAACTTGTCTCTATTCTTAAAATTGAATTTTATGATGTTGAGTTGCAATAACTATGCGAGTAGATTTATTCATCTATGATAAACGAAATTAAGTCATCGCCCTTGGCTGTAG
>JBMYYN010000123.1:0-6276 GCA_049609445.1 Bacteroidia bacterium
ATTTTCCCTCAAAAGAACCGAGCCGCAACTCACCTACAGGCGAAGAATATGATGAAGTGACAATAAAAGACATTCTCTTGGTCAAAAGTAGATTATTCGACCTCTTAATTCATACTTTGAGAACTATGATAAATGAAAAATCCGCATTTATTTAGCGAAAGACTTCCTGGCCCTAGCAGCCTACTCACTGTAATTCAAGTATTTATTCATACCTTTGCACCAAATTTACAAGCAGAGGAGCACCACTGTCGTATAATTTAGCCTTTGTCGAAAAGGAATTTGGGATGTGCTCTATTGCTTAAATAAACATTTAAGAAAACATGAGTACATTCAAAGAAATGGGCTTAAAATCTGAGATTTTAAGTGCCATCGAAGAGTTAGGATACGAAAATCCTACAAAAATCCAGAGCTTGGCATTGCCAAAAATTTTGGAATCAAAACAAGACCTTATTGCATTTGCTCAGACAGGTACAGGTAAGACAGCAGCTTTTAGTCTTCCGGTACTAAATCAAATTGACACGAGCAAAAAAGGAATCAAATGCATCGTTCTTAGTCCTACTAGAGAACTTGGACTCCAAATAGCTGAAGACATCAAGAGCTATAGTAAAAACATGTCTGGTTTTAAGGTAGTTGCTGTTTATGGAGGAGCTGACATTCAAAACCAAATCAGAAAAATCGAAAGAGGATGCGATATCGTAGTAGGTACACCAGGTAGAACTCTAGATCTTATCAAAAGAAATAGACTAAACCTAGAAGGAGTAGAATACTTGGTACTAGATGAAGCAGACGAGATGTTGAGCATGGGATTTGCGGAAGATTTAGACGCTATCTTAGCAAACACTCCAGCCGACAAGCAAACACTACTATTCTCTGCAACTATGCCACCAGATATGGTAAAGTTGAGCAAGAAGTATATGAATGACCCGGCAGAAATCACTGCGGGAAGCAAGCAAGAAGCAAACACTAACGTTACTCACGTCTACTACAAGATAAACTCAAGAGATAGATATCCAGCTCTAAAGCGAGCTGTAGACATCGCACCGGACATCTACGGCATTATTTTCTGTAGAACCAGAGCTGAGACTAAGGAAGTAGCAGAGCGTCTTGCAGAAGACGGATACAATACTGATGCATTGCACGGAGATCTTTCTCAAGCTCAACGTGATTATGTAATGGGTAAATTCAGAAATCGTCAACTACAATTACTAGTAGCCACAGATGTAGCGGCTCGTGGGTTAGATGTGAATGAGCTTACGCACGTAATCAATTTCAAATTGCCTGATGAAGATGCAGTATACGTTCATAGAAGTGGACGTACAGGTAGAGCAGGAAATGAAGGATTCTCTCTTTCACTTCTAACAGGAAATGAAGAAAGAAGACTTAGATACCTTGAAAAGAAAATTGGTAGAAAATTTGAAAGAATAGATATTCCAAATGGTCAAGAAATCTGTGAGAAACAATTATTCAACCTCATAGACAACATCAAGGAGACGGAAATAGCAAACAGCCATATTGATAGCTTCTTGCCTCAAATCTTTGAAAAATTTGAAGATATGACCAAGGAAGAAGTGATTAAAAAGATTGTTTCTACTGAGTTTAATAGATTCCTAGAGTATTATAGAGATGCTCCAGATTTAAATAAAACTTCTGACAGAAGAGAACGCGAACGAAATAGAGATCGCGATAATGATCGAGGAGACAGAAGAGAACGCAGAAGAGATCGCGGTGAACGTCAAGAGCACGTCACAGCAGCTCATATGACTCGTTACTTTATCAACCAAGGTAAAAAAGACGGTTTCAGCCCTAAGCTTTTGATGGGAATGATCAACTCTCACTTGGGAGGAGCGTCTCCAGAGATAGGTCAGATCGAAATCATGAAAATGTTCTCATTCTTTGAGATGGAATCTGGTCATACAGCTGACTTACAACGAGCGGCTAAGCAAATGGAGCATAACGGTAGAGAGGTTTCTATAGAAGAAAGCTCACCTAAACCTTCCGGTGGAGGTGGCAGAAATCGTGGTGGAGATAGAAACCGTGGTGGTGGAGATCGACGCGACAGACGAGACGGTCGAAGAGACTCACGCAGAAGCGGAGGCGGAAGAGACCACAGAGGTGGAGGTGGTAGACGTGAAAGCACTGGAAGTCACGGAGCCAAAAGAAGACGTAGATACTAGAACTATCTAGATAGATTATACAACAAGCCTCGGGATTTCTCGGGGCTTTTTTTGCAACTATTTTTTCAAATATAATTTTCACAGTATCCTCATTTGTGATTTTATATCTTTCCGGGTCTTTGCTTCCTAGTATCATTATCAAAACTAATAATAATCAGTTTTTCTACTTTATAGATTCTCTACTTTCGATTACTCAAATGAGGGAACAAACAATATTCACTTTGATATGATGCCTTTCATCATTTGAGAAAATAAACACATAATCAAATCAAAATAAGAAACAACATGAGTCAAACAGTAGAATTAAACCAAGGAGAAATCAAAATCAACTTCAGTTCACCTACTTCTGGAAGACAATCTTTCAAGGATTTAGGATTAAAAAACGAAGACCTAGTACTAGCAGGTGGTTTACTAAGATTAGTATTCGATTTTGAAGGTATAGGCGAGCACCACTACTATAAGGTGCCTAAAATAGAGTTTTCATACAAAGAGAAAATGTCCGAAACTCACTGGCAGTGTGATTTCAATGGAGAAACCATTTTGGATAAAATGGACCACCATGGTCACTCTTCTATCATCCTTCTGAATAGAAAAAAACTAAGTGAATTGGAGCACCATCATCAAAACAAACTGATCGTGCATGCTGAGTTCCCAGAAGCTGCTCACCTACTTGCTGAGGAATCATTCATTAATTTTTTCAATTAAGACGTACCCATATTACCAAACAAAGCCTCAAGATTACTTGGGGCTTTTTTATTGTGACAGTATTTTACATTTTGTTCTATGTGAGTACTTTTGAAACCTCCAGGATATGAGGAAAGGGGGACACTCAGACAAGCAACTTGTTACAAAAATCTTATTATCTGCTTTCCTTCCATTGGAAGCAGGCAACTCTATCAATTTTATTGTCAAACAAGATAGTAAAAGAGAACAAAGAACTAAAGTTTTGATGGAATACTTGTTTGATGAAGCCTATGATTTTGGAGAAATCTACATCTCCGACAACGAAAAGGCTTGTGTCTTTCTTAAATTTTCAGAAAGAGAAAAACTAACCTTTAGATCCATATATCGAGGAATAAGACTAGCCCTCAAATGTATAGGCTTATCACGTATTCATCACGTTTTGAGACGTCAACGGATTTCTCATAAACACTTTCCAAAAGAAGACCACATCAAACCACTAATGCTTGCTACGGTAAATGACCACGACGGGAAAGGGTCTGCTGCTAGACTTATTATTGAATTGAGAAATTTATATAAAAACAATGAACTACCTGTAGTTATAGATGCAGCTTCACCAAAAAATGTGTTAATGTATGAGAAGTTTGGCTTTGAAACATTTAGCATTGATAAATCCCTAGGATTTCCATTCTATTTTCTCAAGCTAAACCAAGATAAGAAATAAAATCTATCGCCTTACTCCTCTCCTATCCATGCTTCTACGGTAAGCCGCAGCATTCCTGTTGTGCTGTCTCGCACTCGACGTGAAATTATGATAAAAAGAGCCGTCAGGTTTGGCACACATAAATATGTAATTGTGTTTTTGAGGATTAATACTGGCTTCTATAGCCCTTTTATCCGGCAGAAAAATAGGTCCAGGAGGTAGACCTTTATGTATGTATGTATTATACGGGTTTTCTGCCTTCAAGTCTTTGTAAAGCACTCGATGTCTGCCTTCTCTCCCTACTACATATAAGACTGTAGGGTCAGCCTGCAACAAGATTCCTTTTTTTATTCTATTGAGATAAAGACCTGCTATGGTAGGCATCTCGCTTACGTGAATAGCCTCTCCATCTACAATGCTAGCGAGAATACAAGCTTCTTTTGTATTCAGTCCTTGCTTCTTGGCTTTTGCTTTACGTTCCGAAGTCCAAAATCTATTGTACTCATCTACAAACCTCTTTATTGCCTTATCTGCAGGAGTTGCCCAATTGAAATGGTAATGATCAGGTAAAAATACACACCACTTATTTTCTTCTGTAAACCCAAACTCAGAAACCCAATCTCCATTGAGAGACTGTTCAATATCCTTTTTAGAAGCTTCCAGATTTGCAGCTAAGTATTCCACTACTTCTTCACGGCTCATTTCCACATCAATTTTTATGATAGACTTCTCCCACTTCCCACTTCTTATCATTCTAACTAGTTGCGTATTAGACAGCCCCTTAGGTATTTTGTATCTGCCTGCTTTATATGTATTAGGCAAATTCATCTGCTTTGCAACTAGATCAAATGTCGCTTCATTTAATACAATCTTGTGGTCTATTAGGTGCTGCCTCACATCTCCATAGCTATCATCACTTCGGATGTAGAAAAAATCCTCATCTCCTTGAGAAGTATTGCTCATAAAAAGCACATAATATGCCGCTCCTGCAGCAAGTACTCCAAGTATGAATAGTAGGCCAAAAATCTTAAAACCAGATTTGCGTTTTGATGTTCGTCGTTTTTTCTTCAATTCTAGAATTTCTAGTCGCAAATTAAAGGAACTAAAGCATTAGTTTTGTCGACTTTACGATGAAGATAGCAATAATAGGGTACGGAAAGATGGGAAAAACCATCGAAAAGGTAGCTATAGAAAGAGGTCACGAAATCGTGGCAACCATAGATTCTGGAGACTTTTCTGTGGAGGATATACAAAATGCCGATGTCGCTATTGAATTCACTCAGCCAGATGTAGCATTTTCAAATATTAAGAAATGCTTTGAAGCCAATGTACCGGTCGTGGTAGGCACTACTGCTTGGTACGATGACTACGAAGCTGCAGCTCGTGTCGCTAGAGAACAAAAGAAGTGCCTTTTTACAGCAACTAATTTCAGTGTGGGAGTAAACATACTTAACCACATGAACGAAAAATTAGGAGCTATAATGAATGGGTTCTCAGAATACGAAGTGAGAATGGATGAGACTCACCATATGGAGAAAAAAGATCACCCAAGCGGAACAGCTGTCACTCTAGCAGAGGGCATCATTAATTCGCTTGATAGAAAAAAGAAATACATTGGTCTGCTCGAAGGACAAAAAGCGGAAACAACTCCGTTTGATTTGCAAATAGTAAGCAAAAGAGAACCAAATGTTCCTGGTTTTCATCAAGTGACATATGAAAGTGACATTGATGAAATCGTAATCAGTCACAACGCTAAAAACAGACTGGGTTTTGCTCGTGGTGCTGTATTAGCAGCTGAGTGGAGTGCAGACAAACAAGGAGTATTTGGGATGAAAGACCTACTAAATTTTTAAGAAAAAAATGAAATTCAACTTTAAACAAGACTGGACTCTATTAAGCAGAAGAGCTGCAATATTCTATGTAGTATTTTCTGTAATAAACATTATTACGTTCATTTTACTAATTACTCAAACGGATGCTGGATTTATATCTCCATTTATCTACTTCGTATTCTGGCAAGTAGCTATTTGGGTGTATTACATGTTCAGATACAAGTACAGAAACAAAATTTCAGGTGGAGAATGGATAGATGCCGCCATGTTTGCTATAGTCGCTGCTACGTTGATTCGTACGTTCTTCATTGAGGCCTATCAGATACCCACTTCATCTATGGAAAAGTCCCTTTTGAGAGGAGACTTTCTTTTTGTGAGTAAAATGAATTATGGTGCTCGTGTACCTATGACTCCTATTTCATTTCCATTTGTACATCAAGAATTGCCCGTTACAGGTGGAAAGTCGTATAGCGAAGCATTGAAACTTCCATATTATCGTCTTCCTGGTTTTCAAAAAATAAAAAATAATGATGTCGTTGTATTCAACTATCCTGGCCCTGACAACATAGATCACCCCGTAGATAAGAAAACAAACTACATCAAAAGATGTGTCGCTATACCTGGAGATAATTTGAAAGTGGTCAATGGAAAGGTATACATAAACGACAGTAAAAATGCGGTAGCGGTTCATGGTCAGATGAGTTATGAAGTTGTTTCTTCGACTGTATTAGATCGACGAACTCTTGAAAAACTTGACATTTCCGAGTATGGATACAACGAGCGTACTTCAAGTTATCAGATGTGGATGACTGACAAAAACAAAGAAGAACTTGCTAAAGTACCAGGGGTAGTGGAGATAATTCCGATTATCGATAAGAACGGAACG
>JBMYYN010000124.1:0-6256 GCA_049609445.1 Bacteroidia bacterium
AACGAATAATGCGACCAATCTGGAAGAAGCATTGAATATTCCTGGTTTTCATCGCTTTTACTCATCCAACACATCGTTTGCATCATACGGTTCTTTGGGAGTGGATAACCTAGCCATATACAAAGACGACATACCGTTGATAATGGACCACAATACAGGATATGATTTACGAGCTATTCCCGTTTGGGACATTGCTTACATAGAGGTTCATTTTGCTCCGAACACCGCCATCGTAAAAAACAGCAGTGGAATTGTAATAAAACTGATCTCCAAGAAAATTAAAGATCAGCCTGTAGGAGCACAAGTCTCTCTCATTAATACCTCAGCAAGTGATTTCCATGTCAACACAGTAATAAGTCTAAGCAACAAAATACACACTGGACAAATAGGATTAAACCGCAGTTTTACTACACCAGTATATATGGATGCGTCAGACAGAGGAAGTATCATCAGTGCAGCTGAACGTTATGATATAAACTTAAAGTACACCTTCAAAATACTCAACAGTGTAAACCTTGCGATAGGATCTGACCATAGCATTCTAAACTCGCAAGATCGCGGCGAAATAATAAAAGGAACTACTCGTGTACGAGATATAAATCAAAGCTTTCGAAGACACAACCTTTATGGGACATTGGTCTCAGACCTATCCAAAAATCATAAACTCACACTAAATGGACTCATTCATAGATATACTGACAAACAAACATCTCTAGACAAAGACCTAAGCACAGGCAAACAACAAGAATATCCTGGCACAGACGGTCCATTCACAACAGGATATGACCAAGGGTATCTCAACGTACTGTTAGAATCTCAAAACAAAGCTTTTAACTACACACTAGGCGTAGAAGTCAATAATATCAGAGATAACATCTTTTCAAATATTGATGCAATTTCACCAGAATATGCAGACTATAGTGCGATTGGAATGTTTGAGTACGCATTCAAAGAATCCTTCGTTTTACAAGGAGGAGCCAAATTTCTGACGAATAGTCTTACACAAAGCTACTTTCTTCCTAACGGCAGAATAACGCTAGCACCAAATAAGACAGTGCAATTGGTTGGCTCCTATCAAAAATCCATTTCGTACCCTTTATTTAGTGAAATATTCTACCCTACTGAAATGACTAATGGGCCTCAAAATAATATCCAAATTCTTCCTAGTGACATAAACACTTCAAGCGTAAAAGTGGTCATAAACAAAAATAAGGTTAAACTGCATTCAGGATTTATCTATATTTCTAAATCTAAAGAGCCAAGGACGATTTCCTCTGGTGACTTAGCAAATGTGGGACAAAGTAGCAGCACAGCCACTTTTGCAAGTTTACTGTACTCCTCCAAGCACGTCAACCTTCGTCCTAGTCTGGTACTGCACGGAATCAATTCCACACGTGACACTGGGAGCTTGTCGTTCTTTTACCCAGAGGCCAACATTTTTTTTAACGGAACACTGCCTAACACCAAGCTTAAACTTAGTGCTACTGCCCGTCTTTTAGGCAAACACTCTACAACATATTTGGTCGACAATTCTTTATACCTTCGAGAGATCGAAGAGAACAATTCTATCTCTATCTCTGCTTCGCATCTATTTATTGACGATAAGTTGAACATACGTTTTGGCATCAACAATTTGAGAAACTCAACATACATAAACGAATCACAATACTTATTGGACAGTATAGATAGAACTCTTTTATCTCAACAAAGCGTTATAGCCAACAGAGGACGATCCTTTTTCTTCAAGCTTCAATACAACATAAAATGAAAAAGACTACTCACATACTCCTTTTCATTTTTTTATCAAGTTGTTTCAAACCAGATGAGCAAATTCCTAAAATTTGGTATCAGCAAGCTCAGGTACATCTGGACCATGAAAAAAGTCGTGCTACGTACATAGATTTAGACAACTTGTCTAAAAACAACAACTCCGAAGAGCAAAATTGGCAACTTAAATTTCAAAATACACCAAAGGGATGGTCGATATACCTAAATGCATTAGAGCAAGTAGCGGTGCACAATACCAAAGAAACTGATTTTGATAAAGTTGATCAAACTTATTTCAATCTAGATATCCCCTGGCAAATTGATATCCCAACATCTTCTGGAGCATACCCAGCCATTGGGACATGGGGCGATTTTAACTTTCCAAACCCCAAATCCTTCAAGAATGTATACCTTGTATCTTGGACTGACGGCAACACTTCATTTGTAGATAAAATCCAAATATTAGATGCTTCTGAGGATGCATACCACATTAGGTACAGTAGACTAGAAGGAGGTGAGATTAAAAGTGCATGGATTTCTAAAGAAGCTAATTACACTCATTCATACTTCTCACTTTTGGAAGGCCGTCAAGTAAAAAGAGTTGAACCTTCTATTGACAATTGGGACCTATGTTTCACTTACTTTTCTGACTCCATTTCATCCCACACTCTTCCACATGTCGTCGAAACAATAAATCCAGATTTTGGAATATACCATGGAGCACTTATCAACTACGAACAAAATAAGGTATGCATAGATAGCACCTCGAACTTTGATGATATAGACTATTTCTATGCTTCAAAATTGGAGTTTGAACAGCAGGATCAAATTTTTAACTTATTCTATCATTGGGATGAGCAGTCTCAACGGATAATTCTAGATAAAAACTTGTCTCTAATCGTAAAGAATCAAGACAAATACTTTGCCGTAAAGCCCAGAAAACTGACAAATGAGGGAACAGAAGGAGTTTCGATGACCTTAAAAGTCAAACAGCTTTAATCAAAATCAAACTTGGCACCGTCAAATTTTCCAGAGCTCATCAGGAGAATATTATCACCTCTTTTAAACGAGGAATCTACTAGCTCTCTTAGTGTCTCCGTGGAGTGTAAGACTTCTACATTTTTAAAACAATTTTTCACGTATTCTGAGTCCAGTTCCTTCATTTTTTTATGTTTGAATACTGCACTATTGTAAAAGACTATAGCAGAGTCTGCAGCGTCCATACTATTCTCATAAAGTGGCAAGAACTCTTCGGTCAGACTACTAAACGTATGCAATTCGAAGACGGCTAGAAGCTTTCCATTGTATGTCTCTGCTATGGCTTCAGTAGTAGCCTTTAATTTGCTGGGAGAATGAGCAAAATCCCTATATACCACTTGATTAGGCAAACTCACTATTTTCTCCATTCTACGTCCGGCACCAGTAAAAGTCTCAGCAGCCTTGTAAAATGAATCAGAGTCTATCCCCAACTCATTGCAGACCAACTCTGCAGCTCTTAGGTTTTCTAGATTATGTTTCCCTACGATAGATACAGGATAGTCTTTCCCATTGGACAGGATTCGACTCCCTTCTGTTTCATTTATAAATGTGGGAGTGTCATACGAAGCATTCTCCGTCTGATTAGATTCACTCAGTTGTTGGAGGTGTTCATCTTTTGCAAACCAAAAGTATTTCCCATTATCAGCATGTGATTTTACATACTGATCAAAAGTATCAACATATAAGTCAAAGGTTGGAAAAACGTTGATGTGATCATATGCTATCCCCGTGATAATAGAAACATGTGGTGTGTACCACAAAAATTTTGAACGTAAATCTAGTGGTGAAGACAGATATTCATCTCCTTCTATAATTATCAGTGGTGCATCTGTGAGTTTCACAGATAGATCAAATCCCTCTATAGAACTGCCTACAAGGTAATCAAAATCTACATTCAATTGTGAGAGTACATACATAATCATAGCTGTAGTCGTAGTCTTTCCGTGACTACCAGCTACTACCACTCTTTTCTTATCTTGAGATTCAGAAGCTACAAACTCTGGGAACGACATAATATCTAAACCCAACTCCTTGGCCCTAAGCAATTCTGGATTATTTGCTCGTGCATGCATTCCTAGAATAATGGCATCTATATCACTAGTGATCACATTGGCATCCCAGCCTACAGACACATCCAGCCCCGCCTTTTCTAAATTGCTTTTTGCCGGGTCATAAATAGCATCATCGCTACCAGTTACACTATACCCTCTGTTTTTCAATGCAATAGCCATATTGTGCATAATGGCCCCACCTACCGCTATTAAATGTACACGTTTCAATACTTTTTTATACTTGTTCTACGTTTCACGAATGTACAGTGTATCATTATGAATAAAATCATCTTCGTAGGTATAATCCTCATTACTGGCTTATTTAGTTTACAGTTTTCATTAATGGGCTACCATAGTACCAACAAAACTGCTCAAGAACAAAGCGAAAACAACATACATAGCATCCAAAATCCAACACTTGAAAACAATGTCCAAGTGATCTATATCTGTCCGGATGACTCCACTACCATCAACAATGTAAACAGAGCAGTAGACATCTTATTGTAGTCTATAGCTATTGTAAGTACATTACTCTCTAATTTCCTTCATACTTTTCAAAGACCATGTTAAAAAAAACATGTTGTTTTGCAATAACATGATATCGGTAGTACTTCCAATATATAACGAAGAACAAGGACTAAAATCTTTTATTAAAACGTTACAGTCTGAACTAGATAAATGTACAGAAGAAGTAGAAATCATCTTCGTAAACGATGGTAGTAAGGATAATTCTTTTTCTATTATCAGAGACCTTTGTGAAGCTAATAACAACTATAAGTTTATTAATTTAAGCAGGAACTTTGGACATCAAATAGCCGTATCAGCAGGAATAGACTATGCCAAAGGGGACAAAGTAATATTGATAGACAGTGATGGTCAGGACCCCCCTGAAGTCATCCATCAGATGTTAGATAAAATGAATGAAGGTTTTGATGTAGTCTATGCTCAAAGAATAAAACGCTCTGACGAATCATTCATGAAAAAAATCACTGCTAAGTTTTTCTATAAGTTTCTGAATAGAATCACGAGCATAGAAATCCCTGTAGACACAGGTGACTTCCGTGTAATGAATCGTAAGGTTGTAGACTCCTTAAAACGTATGCCTGAAAAGCAGCGTTATCTTAGAGGTCAAATCGCTTGGTTGGGATATAACCAAACATCTGTTTCATATGAGAGACTTGGAAGAAATGCCGGTGAAACGGGGTACACCTATCGCAAGATGATAAATCTAGCTATAGATGCTATCACTTCGTTTTCGAACTGGCCGCTGCGTCTAGCTACCTTATCAGGTTTTGTATGTGCATTTCTTGGATTCATACTTATCCTATATACATTGTATGCTAAGTTCATTCTGAAAGTATATGAACCAGGATGGCCTTCTCTGATGATCTCTATAGTATTCTTAGGGGGGATACAACTACTAGGAATAGGAATGATAGGCGAGTACATTGGTAGAATCAATGATAATGTAAAAAACCGCCCTCTTTACCTTATTGCAGAAACAAACATCGAAAAAGGTGCATAGTATAGAACCGTTTTTCTTGTGGAGAGACATTTACAGTTCTGACCAGGACCCCAATGCTCTAAACTATCAATTTGAGTATTCTGAATTCCACTATACGAATCAGATATACAATTTTTTATTGCATCCTCAATGGGACAATTTTGGTAGTGAAACCTTGTTCTACAAGTTACTATATGCTGACTACGACCAAAAGTTTTGTGTCATAGAACTCATTGGAGAATGGAATGACGCCATTAACAATGATATTATGTGGTTTAAATCTGAGCTAATAGATCACCTAATCGACTGTGGGATTGAAAACTTTGCAATCATTGCTGAAAATGTTCTGAACTTTCATGGAGATGGGGACGACTATTACCACCAGTGGAAAGACGACATTGATGGCAACGTGTACATAATAAACGCATTGCCTCACGTCCTTGAAGAAATGAAACAATACAATTTGCAGTACGCTGTATCTTTTGGTGACCGCCTCAATGATATCAATTGGCGAAGCACAAGACCCGAAGATTTGCTTGACGTATTGGAAACTCAATACTTAGATATCTAACCCCAAAAGAATTGCTGTTTCTACCTGCAAGAACCGTATATTGCTCGGTTTATCTGATAAGCGTACCACGTGAAAGTAGAAGACAGGTCAAAATATAAGCTAGTATTTAGTGTTTCGACACATCCCCAACTTGGTGTCATGGTGCACCCCTATGTTATCGCATACACTAGTCTTGACACATTATCTCTTACATACCAAAAAGTATTTTCAGGGAACGCATCATACTATACCAAACTTAGTTCTGAAGAACTTGAGCTTATTGCTCTCTTGGATGCTACTATGGCAGAGAACATCGTCAGGACATTTTCTCCGGTTCAAAAAATA
>JBMYYN010000125.1:0-6233 GCA_049609445.1 Bacteroidia bacterium
AGCTGAAGATGCTAAAGCTCAGATGAGCGAGCTGAAGGCTGATAATGAGAAGCTATTAGCTACTGCACGAGCAGAAAGAGAGCAGATCTTGAAAGAAGCAAAAGAGATGAAAGAAAAAATCATGTCTGACGCTAAAACATCTGCTACAGAAGAAAGCAATAGACTTATCACAGCTGCACGAGCAGAAATAGATAAGGAAAAGCTTCAAGCACTTTCTGATATCAAGAAGCAAGTAGGAGAACTATCTTTGGAAATCGCTGAAAAGGTGGTTCGAAAAGAATTGAGTGACAAAGGTGCACAACAAGCATTAGTTGATACGCACTTAAGCCAATCACAAGCAAATTAAAAAATGGCATCAAGCAGAATAGCCTTAAGATATTCAAAATCTCTTTTAGACTTAGCTACCACAGGTGGTAAGTTAGAAGAAGTGAAAAGCGACATGGAAGCAGTATCATCTATATGTGCTGAGTCTGGTGAGCTTAAAACTTTACTCAAAAGTCCTATCATCAGTTCTGAGGATAAGAAAGCAGTGTTGTCTAAAGTGTTTTCAAACACTCAAGATATCACTAAGTCTTTTATCTCTTTCTTGGTAGAAAAGAAAAGAGAGGATGAGTTACACTTAGTAGCTAGTAACTTTTTGGAAGCTTATAATGAGCTGAAAGGGATTACTAAAGCTACTGTAGTATCTGCGATTGCTTTGAATAATGATAGCCTTGCACAGATGAAAAGTTATGTGGAAGGTCTTTTAGGAAAAGCTGATATTGAGTTGAGTAACGAAGTAGACCCTTCTATCATTGGAGGTATCGTTATAAAGCACGAAGACAAACTTTTAGATAAAAGTGTGTCAAAAGAACTTAGAGAAATCAGAAAACAATTAATTTATAATTAAACAAGAAAATGGCTGCAATAAGACCAGACGAAGTTTCTAGTATAATAAAAGAGCAATTAGCAGGTGTAAAAACTGATGCTCAGTTAGAAGAAGTAGGTACAGTACTCCAGGTGGGTGACGGTATCGCTCGTATTTACGGACTTACTCAAGTTAAGTCAGGAGAGCTTATCGAATTTGAAAACGGTGTTCAAGGTATTGTTCTTAACTTAGAGGAAGACAATGTAGGAGCTGTACTTTTAGGTAGCTCTACTGAAATCAAAGAAGGTGATACTGTTAAAAGAACAAACAGAATTGCTTCTTTGAAAGTAGGAGAAGGCATGTTGGGAAGAGTAGTTGATACTCTTGGTCAACCAATTGATGGAAAAGGTCCAATAGAAGGCGATACATATGAGATGCCTTTGGAGCGTAAAGCACCAGGGGTAATTTATAGAGAGCCAGTTACAGAGCCTTTACAATCAGGTATTAAAGCAATCGATGCAATGATTCCAGTAGGAAGAGGGCAGAGAGAGCTTATCATTGGTGATAGACAAACAGGTAAGACTGCAGTAGCAATCGATACTATCATCAATCAAAAAGAATTTTACGATAAAGGAGAACCAGTATTTTGTATTTACGTAGCTTGTGGTCAAAAAGCAAGTACAGTTAAGCAAGTAGTTACGGCTCTTGAGCAAAAAGGAGCTATGGCTTATACAGTTGTAGTAGCAGCTTCTGCTGCAGATCCTGCTCCGATGCAGTTTTATGCTCCAATGGCAGGTGCTGCTATAGGGGAGTACTTCAGAGATACAGGTCGTCCAGCACTTATCGTATTTGATGATTTGTCTAAACAAGCGGTTGCGTATCGTGAGGTTTCTCTTCTTTTGAAAAGACCTCCAGGACGTGAAGCTTATCCAGGTGACGTTTTCTACCTTCACTCTCGTCTATTAGAGAGAGCGGCAAAGGTGAATAGCAATGACGAGATTGCTCAAGGAATGAATGATCTTCCTGAGTCTATCAAGCATCTTGTAAAAGGTGGTGGTTCATTAACAGCATTACCTATCATTGAAACTCAAGCAGGTGACGTTTCTGCATATATCCCAACCAACGTAATTTCGATTACAGATGGTCAAATATTCTTGGAATCAGATTTGTTTAACTCTGGTGTACGTCCGGCTATTAACGTAGGTATCTCGGTATCACGTGTAGGGGGTAATGCTCAGACTAAGTCAATGAAGAAAACTTCAGGAACACTTAAACTGGATCAAGCACAATACAGAGAACTTGAAGCATTTGCTAAGTTTGGTTCTGATCTTGATGCAGCGACGAAAGGTGTACTTGATAAAGGAGCTAGAAACGTTGAGATTCTTAAGCAAGCTCAGTACTCTCCACTTTCTGTAGGAAAGCAAGTTGCAATTATTTATTTGGGAACTAAGGGTTTGCTTAAAAGCGTACCAGTGGAGCAGGTAAAGAAATTTGAGGAAGAGTTTTTGATGAAGATGGAAGCTGATCACAATGATGTGATTGACGCACTTTCTGCTGGTAAATTAAGCAAAGAGTTGACAGACACTATCGAATCAGTTGGAGCTGAAATAGCTAAAAACTACAAAGCCTAATAAGAAATGGCAAATCTTAAAGAAGTAAGAAATCGTATAGCGAGTACGCAGTCTACGCAACAAATTACCAAAGCCATGAAAATGGTTTCGGCAACAAAATTGCGTAAGGCTCAGCAAGCTATCACCCAAATGAGACCTTATGCCGATAAACTAAACGGTATATTGATGAATTTGGCAGATTCTGCTAAAGAGGAGCAAAGTTTACAAGGATACTTCGAGCATAGAGAGGTCAAAAACGTCTTATTAATCGTAAACTCTAGTGATAGAGGTTTGTGTGGAGGTTTTAACTCGAATGTTATCAAAGAAGTAAATAACCTTGTCAGTGGAAAGTATGCAGATGCAAACGTGAAGCTGAAGTTCTTGGGTAAGAAAGCGTCTGAATTTTTCAAGCGTTCAAAACTTGAAATGGACAATTCAAATGTTACTGCTTTTATGGATTTGAATGCTGATGAAGTATTTGAAATTGGTGAAGAAGTAATAAGTGATTTCTTAGCTGGAAAGTACGATGAAGTACGTGTGATTTACAATAAATTTAAAAATGCTGCCACTCAAATCGTAACAGCTGAAAAATTATTGCCAGTAGAACTTGAAGCTTTTGATTCTAAAACAGAATCGGATAGTAAGTATCTTGCTGATTTCTCATTTGAACCATCGAAAACAGATCTTCTTTTTACTATAATCCCACGTGCTGTAAAGACGCAACTTTACAGAACAATGCTTGACTCTGCAGCATCTGATCACGGTAGCCGTATGGTTGCTATGGATAAGGCTACAGAAAATGCAGGTGAGATTATTTTTGATCTTAAATTACAATATAACCAAGCCAGACAAGCTGCGATTACTACCGAGATCCTTGAGATTGTTGGTGGAGCTGCTGCTCTTGAAGGCTAGGTTAATAATTAACTTATAAGAGAAGCCTTGTCAATCTATATTGGCAAGGCTTTTTTCGTTGATATTCATTGCTATATCAAATCTAGTATTTCCTCAATTTATTTTCAGACGTGAAAATATTATTAATCGTTTTTGCGTAATATTGCCACAACGACAGACCACATTTAATTACATGAAATACGCAATCAGAGCTGGACTACTTATATTAATTGGAATTCTTACTTACTTCACGATTAAGTCTGTAATGGACCCAATTAGATATGCTGAGGAGGTTGAGCAAAAAGAATCTAAGATTATCGAGAAGCTTAAAGTGTTAAGAGATGGTCAAATGGCTTATAAAGACGAAAACGGTAAGTTCGCTAATAACTTAGATACTCTTTTGAATTTTATGGAGTATGGTGAGATGAAAATGCTCATAGAAACTGGCGATAAAGATGACTCTACTACAGTATATAGAGTGGAGGAGCAATTTGTAAGCGTTAAAGAATCAATGTTTGCCGATGTCGATATACCGAACTTAAAATATGTTCCTGGTAAAGACACACTTCAGTTTGAGATAGCTGCACGTGTTATCAAGAAGAACAATGTACAAGTTCCTGTCTTTGAGATAAAGGATCCAGAACCTTTTAGTAAGGAAAGACAAAAGAAACACGATCCGCTTAGAGTCGGTTCTATTTCGGATGTGAATTATAACGGAAACTGGGATTAGTTTCTATTAGAGAAGAGATGTCTTCTTATCACAATGCAGTAAGTGATCAACTTGTTGTGCTCCTTTACCAGAATGAGTGTATTTACAAGGTTTTTGGTAAGGACAATAATTTAAAAGAATCGTACAGTACGAGCATAGATGGTTTTCCTTCTGAACTAGAAGGAGCTATTTTTAGTTCCACAAAGAAGGTTTCATTCGGGCAGAACTTTACTCTAGTGCCTGCTGGTGAAACAGATGTAGAGTCTTATTTTAATCTAAATTTTAAGAACGAGGCCGACTTAAAATCCAAAGTGTGTGGTGATTTTAGAATAGTCTACCCTGCTTTTTCATATGAGTCTGCATTAAATGCTAAGCTAGTAAATAGTCTTAGTTACTCTGACATTGAATTAGTGTACTCACATTTGAACATACAGCCTATAGAAGATGGTCTATTTTTTTACGTTATTAATGAGAGTATCACCGTTTTGGGATGGAAAAACGGAGTGTTTCATTTAGCAAATAGGTATCCAGCAACCAGTGACGAGGAACTGTTTTACTATGTAATGCTTGTGAAGGAGCAACTGGATTTAAACATTGATAAACTTAGGTTTGAGTGTATAGGGAGTCAGAATTATATAGAAGGATATAATTCTCTATTCAAAGATTATTTGCCTACAATCAGAACAGAAATTTCAAATCAATATGGTTCATTGGAACAGTTTCTACTGTCATGCGTATTATAAGTGGGAATCATAAAGGTTTTAGGTTTCCGACTAAAAGTATGCCGCATGCTCGACCTACCACAGACCGTGCTAAGGAATCACTTTTCAATATCCTTAACCAGTCTTATTTTTTTGAAGAATGTAAGGTTTTGGACTTGTATTCAGGGCTTGGTAGTATGGCTTTTGAGTTTTGTTCACGAGGGTGTCCTGAGGTGACCACAGTAGAGTTTAATAGAAAGTCCATAGGGTACTTGTTGGATATAGTTAAAAAACTAGAAGTAAACTTAGTAGTAAAGCAATCTAAAGTTCTCAAGTATCTGGCTAGAAACGACGAGCAGTATGATATCATTTTTGCGGATCCTCCTTACAATGCAAATCCTGAAATTCATGCGTTGATCAAGAAAATGGAAGAAGGTGATTATTTGAGAGAAGGTGGAGTCTTTATTTTGGAGCATCAAACGATGACTCAAATAAAACACCCCGCTATTGTAGAAACTAGAGAGTATGGTCAGAGTACATTTAGTTTTTTTAAATTCGTAGAACCCAATGAGTAAAAAAGCACTATTCCCAGGAACATTTGATCCATTCACAAATGGACATCTTGATATCGTACGACGAGGTTTAAAGATGTTTGACGAGGTAGTTGTAGCTATTGGAGTAAATAGTGGTAAGAAGCACTTGTTTGACTTGGAGCAGCGTACAGAATGGCTTGAGAAGCTATTTGCTGATGAACCTAGGGTCAATGTGGTGCATTACCAAGGACTAACTGCGACGTTTGCTGAATCTATTGGTGCACAGTTTATATTAAGAGGATTGCGAACTACTCAGGACTTCACCTACGAACAACAAATAGCCTATGTAAATGAGGACTTGACAGATGCCGTCCAAAGTGTATTTGTAATGAGTGATCAAAAAAACGCATCTGTGAGTTCTACCATAGTTAGAGATCTAATAAAGTACAAAGGGAGCTATCAGCGATACATCCCTGCATCAATCTTTCAAGAAATAGAGAAAGCCTAATTGGCTAGTTTGTTTAGCCGTTTCTTATAGAGTTTGAGAAGCTTTCTAATAGCAGGATATGTGTCTATTTTGAGTACATCTATAGTTTCATAATCTACCCAAGCTACTTGTTGAATGTCTTCTTCTTTCTGAGGGCTTAGTTCGTCGGGATTTGCACATTTCACGATATACCAATGAGTATGTTTTATTATCCATTTTTCATTTCTATAGTATGTATGAAAAGTCTCAGCAAAAGATGATGAGACGGATAAGTCTTTTGCTCCGGTCTCTTCTTCTATTTCTCGTAAGGCACATTCTTCTATGGTCTCACCTTTATCCAATTTTCCTTTTGGGAGATCCCATTTGCCCAGACGTTTCATTAGAAGAATTTTTCCATCGTGACGCTCTACAATTCCACCTGCAGCTATTTGATATTTGAACTCAGAAATAACTTT